>JBAUVS010000124.1:0-4621 GCA_049583345.1 Woeseiaceae bacterium | reverse complement strand
GCGTGCGGCCATGTGCCTCGTAGTAGTCCCGCTGCCGGCGGCGCTCCTTGTCGGGCTCGACCGGGACGCTGCCGGTCGCCCAGATCTGCGCGTGCGGGTGCGGGTTGCTTGCCCCCATCATCTGGCCGCGATTCTCGAAAATCTGCACGTAGGCAATATCGGGGAGCGCATCGAGGGCGGCGAATTCGTCGAACAGGAAACGGAACGCCGCGCAGATTTCGTCGACCGACATGTCCGCCAGGTGTCGGTTGTGCGCCTCGGAGTAGCAGACGACCCGGCAACGCCCGTTCTCCGGGCGGGACACGAACAACGGATGTCCCGCTGCGCTCGCGGCGGGGCCTGCGGCGGTCGTCAGGGCGGGGAAGTCGTTGTCGAACGCAAACGGTCCCGTGTAGCGGGGATTGCTTGCCTCGTTGGCGCGCCGGTTGCCGGGACACAGGTAGCAATCCGGATCGTAGGCCGGGCCCGGGTCCGGCGCCGATGCTTCGACGAGCCCTTGCCAGGGGCGGAGGGTCCGTTGCGGGGAGCAGAGCACCCACTCGCCGGTCAGCAGGTTCCGGCGGCGGTGCGACTGTGAATGCCCGGTCATTCCGTGACCACTTCCTGCACCGGATCGCAGGGCTCGAGCACGTGACACCAGGGATCGGCGCCGCGATCCTCGTGAAACCAGTCACGGACCTGACGGATAAACGCATCCACCTGCCCGCCGTCGACGAGGCTCACGATGCAGCCACCGAAGCCGCCCCCGACCTGCCTGGAACCGTACACGGCATCGCAGGTCAGGGTCATCTCGATGAGCCTGTCCACCTCCGTGCAACTGACTTCGAAGTCGTCTCTCAGGCTGGCATGCGAGGCGGCCATGATACTGCCGAGCGACTCGAGGTCCCCGTCGGCCAGGGCGCCGCGGGCGCGAGCGACCCGTTCGATCTCGGTGACGACGTGGCGGGCGCGGCGATAGAGCCGATCGCCCAGGCGCTCGCGCTCCCGCTCGAGTTCGGTGCAATCGACGTCGCGCAGCGCCCGGATGTCGGGGCGGCGCTCGGCGAGCAGCGCCACCGCCTGCCGGCATTCTTCCTTGCGTACGTTGTAGCCTCCTTCGCGATGACGGTGCGCCACGCCGCTGTGCACGATGACGAACTTGCCGTTCGCGATCAACGGCACCAGTTCGTAGTCCAGCGTCCGGCAATCCAGCAGCATGGCATTGTCCTTCTCGCAGAGCGCGACGACATACTGATCCATGATGCCGCAAGACACGCCGACAAAGTCGTTCTCGGCCTCGCGGCACATCATGGCCAGTTGCCGGCGGTCGATCCCTTGCGTCGAGCAGGACAGAATCGCGAACGCCGTCGCGGTCTCGAGAGATGCGGACGAACTCAGGCCGCTGCCGAGCGGTATGTCTCCGGCGATCAGGACATCGGCGCCCGGCAGGTCGAATCCGCGCTTCTGCAGCACGTGCAGGACGCCTTTCGGGTATTCCTGCCAGCCGCCGTCGGGTGTCGCACGGAGGTCGTCGAGACTGACTTCGACCGACTCGTCGAATCGCGATGCATACATCCGCAGCTGGCGATCGTCTCGCGGCGCGATGGCCAGCCAGGTGTGGAGCGCCGTATTGGTCGGCATGACCAGGCCGTCGTTGTAGTCGGTGTGCTCGCCGATGATATTGACGCGTGCCGGCGAACGAAAAATCCTCGCGGACTTTTGGAAACGCCCCTGGAATGCGGAACGGACGGCTGTCGTGGTGAGCAGCGATGTCATGGGTTGGCCGTTTTCACTCTCGGAGGCCGGCTATTGCAAAGTGTCGTCAACATATCGCCCGAGAACTTCCGGGCTGTCAAGAAGGGGCAGTGACAGCAACCCGAGCGGCCGCAAGTGTCGCGTCCCGGATTCACTGCTGCCAATGCGCGATCTCGGATGCGGCCAGCAGGAAGGCGCCCGAACCGTAGAGCTGCGTATCGGTCGCGCGGACGTCGTCCGGCGCGTCGCCGATCTGCTGCACCCAGCCGAGCCTGCCATCCGTGTCGACTGCGCGGACCAGTGCCTGCCAGCCTTTCTCCGCCGCGCCGGCATAGTGCTCACGAGGCAACAAGCCGCGGTTGACGCCCCATGCGAGACCGAACGTTATGAAGCCCGTGCCGCTGGTCTCGGCAGGTGCAGCCCTATCCGTGTCCAGCAATGACGATGCCCAATACCCGCCGGGTCCCTGCAGCGCCAGCAGAGCCGATGCCATCTCGCGGTAGAGTGCAAGCAATCGCTCGCGTGCCGGATCGTCCGCGGCAAGCGCCTCGAGCAGCAGCGGCAGCCCCGCAAAGACCCAGCCGTTGCCGCGGCTCCAGAAGACCTTGTGGCCTTCCGTGGTCCTGCGATCGAAGAAGCGGCTGTCCCGATAGAACAGGTGCTGCTGCCTGTCATAGAGGAAATCCACCGTCGCGAAATATTCGCGGATCGCGTAGTCACGATAGCGCCGATCTCCGGTCACCTGGCTCAGCGCGGCCCAGGCCGGCGGCGCCATGAACAATGCGTCGCACCAGCACCAGCGCCGCTGGCAGGTATCCTCGGACGGGCCGGTCCGATCCGGCCGAAACTCCAGCGAATTGTCGGGAGGCGCGGCCAGTATCGCGTCGAAGGCCTGCACGATGTTCTCCGTGCGCGCCTCTGTCGTCGTCCTCGCAAGTGACAGGTACAGCTGGGCGATCGCCTGGTCGTCCGCGTGCCAGCGTCTCGGGCCGAGCCGCCAGTCGTTTCGCTGCGCCCTGGCCAGCAGCGCCGCTCGGTAGCGCGGTTCGCGCGTCACCGCGGCAAAACGGGCCAGCCCGATGTAGAACGCGGCCTGCACCCAGCCGGTCCCCTGGCCGGTTTCCTCTCTGAAACTGCGCAGGTATCCGAACTGATGCATGTGCGCCAGCTGCCAGTCCGCAACGCGTTCACCCTCGACGCGGGCGCGATCCGGAAGCACAGCCGACATGGGCGCGCAGGAGACGACGACCAGTGCCGAGCAGACGAATAGTGACCGCGTTCTCATCAATCGGACCTGCTTGTACCAATCCGGAGGCGGATCGTTATACTGCGGTTGTCAATCACTCTGTGCGGCGCTGGCTCGGCAAACATGGCACTCATGTTCTGGAAGAACGACAAAAAGATCAATGCGTTTGCACACGCATTGGCCAATGAAATGTTCAGTCACGTGAGCCCCGAGGTGGCGAAGGATCACTTCCAGGGGAAGCTGCACGTATCGAAGAAGAAGCAGCACAAGGTCGATCAGCGATTGGCCGGGATGGTATACGAGATGAAGAAGTTCTGCGATGCCAACTCGCTCGGTATCTACGGCAAAGCCAGGCTGCAGAAACAATTCAGCGACCGGTTGCTGGAGTTGGGCTACGACGAAGGCGTGACGCGGCAACTGGTGGAATCCATGTTATTGCGCAATCTCTAGCAATGGCACGCAGATCTGTCACGCCGAAGCAGGTGCAAACCAATCCATTGATCCTGGAGATCGGCAGGGCGGCGCAAGCATTCCGCAACGGACGGATTGCGGACGCCACCGCCCGTTACGACGATATTGCCGCGCGAGCGGGGGACGATGCGGCGGTGCACGTCGAGCTGGGCCACCTGTGCAACGAATTCGGCGTTCCCGATCAGGCTGCCACACATTACGCTGTCGCGGTCGAGCAGCAGCCGGACAATCCGCACTTCCTGAGTTGTCTCGCCGTAGCGTGCCTGCAATCTTTCCGGTACGAGGATGCGTTCCCGCTCCTCAAGAAGGCCGAATCCATCGATCCGGACATATTCGAGGTCATGCATGGCCTGGGCGTGTATTACCAGAATCTTGCGGACTACGTCGAGGCAAGGAGATACCTCGAACGTGCCGTGAAGCTGAAACCCGGCAACCCCGCCGCGCTGACGAACCTGGCGAATGTCCTAAGTCACGTCGATGAACACGAACAAGGCCTCGCCTACGCCCGAAAAGCGATCAAGATCGCTCCCGAGAATACGGAGGCCCACTATGCAGTCGGAAATATCCTGACCCAGCTCGGGAGAGTCGACGAGGCGATCCGGCATTTCGAAGGGACGATACGGCAACACAGGAAGTTCGGCGCCGCATACCATATGTATGCCGAGATGAAAAAGTTCTCGGAATCGGACAAGGCCTTTATCGAGAAGTCCGAACGAATCCTGGCGCAAGGCATGCCGGCGAGAGATCGCTACAGTCTGCATTTCGCGCTCGGCAAAATGTACAACGACTGCCGGGAATGGGAGAAGGCATTCCAGCATTTCGATCAGGCGAACCTGCTCCAGAAAAAGCCATTCGATGGCGCGCGGCTCGAAAAGATATTCAATCAGACGAAGAAGGTCTATACCGCAACCGCGCTCGGCAAGTATCGGCAGTCCGGCCACGTCTCGAGAGTGCCCGTCTTTATCGTGGGGATGCCGAGATCCGGTACGACCCTGATGGAGCGCATGATTGCCAGTCATCCGCAAGGCGCCGGGGCCGGGGAATTGGAGGAGATTGCGCACATTGTCGACTTGCTGGCGCCGCCGGATATACGCGCGAGGTACGCCGCGATGACGCGGAAGAACCTGACGCCGGACAATATCGCTGCCTATGCCGAGCGTTATCTGCGTG
>JBAUVS010000123.1:0-1633 GCA_049583345.1 Woeseiaceae bacterium | reverse complement strand
ACGCTCGGCATGAGCATGACCTGGCTCGCCAGCGTGCGCCGGTTCGACAGGTCCGGGCCGACGGTGGCGGCGCGGCGCTGGCGGAAATGCACACGCAGGATGCGCGACACCTTGCGAACCGCGAGCGGAACATCGAGCCCGTCCTGGACGATCGAGCTCAATGCGAGCGGCTCACTGAATCGCAGCAGGGTGTTGCGGCCGTGCACGAGCGTTGCGAAGAACCTGCGCGTGCGGCCGGCGACTTCCCAGTTCTCCGAGAACAACAGCTTGAAGATGGACCGCTCCTTGTCCGGCGAGCGGCCCCAGTAGATCGCGACGGGGATCAGCAGCAGATCCTCGCAGCCGTCCTGCGCGGCACGCACGAGCTGATGCAGGCGCCGGGAGGCCTTGGGCGCGCGGCGCCGGAAGATGAAGCCGGTCAGCGGCCGCAGTACGAAATAGCGCCGGGAAAAGCGCTGCCCGCAGAACTCGAAGCCGCCGCTGGGCGACGGCAAGCCGTTGCGGGCACAGGCCCGTTCCAGCGCCAGCAGGTCCGCGAGGCCACCGCTCTCGAGTACGTAGCATACGGCGGCCTCGGCATCGGTGATGAGTTCGCCCGGCGTGTCGGGCTGGATCGCGGGGCGGGCCCACACCGCGAACACCTTGCCCGCGAGCCAGTACAATGGCCGGAAGAGGGTTCCCGCAACGCTCATCGAGTATCGGCCGGCCTGAAATGTCCGCGGATGCCTGCCCGCTAGTCGCCGCTGTCCTTTTCGATCGCATCGTCGGCCTGTTTGGCCGCCTGCTGCAGCGTGTCCTCGACCCCCTCGGCCTTGTCGAGCGGCTTGCGCACAGATTCGTACAGGCTGTCGTCGGCGGGTTTCGATGCCGCCTCTGCCTTCGCCGCGTCAGCGGTCTTCGCGGCGGCATCGGAATGTGCCGTTTCGCCGGACGTGCTCGGCCCGCAAGCCGCCAGGGCAAGCGCCGCGATCATCAGTAACAGTCTCATGGTCCGTCTCCTGGGATTGGCCTCGTCAAACGCCGATCTTTTCAATAAACCGGCGCAAATAATAGTTGATCTCGTCGATCTTTTCGGTCAGACGGTGGTCTCCATCGACCAGATGCAACTCGGCGAGGCAGGCGCGCGCATACCGTATGCTGTTGTCGACGGGCACTACGTCGTCGCGCCAGCCGTGTACGATCGCGATCGGCACGGCCGGCGGGACGGGGGTGAGCGCCTCGTAGCCCGGCATGTAGTAGGCCGGCGCCAGCACGAAAAGCCCGGCCGCTCCGAGCGGCCCCGCCGCGGCGGTGGCGACGTGACCGCCCATGCTCGATCCGACCAGGATCAGGGAATCGTCGAGGTCACGGCACTCGGCCACCAGCTTGTCCACCCGCGCGGACGGGTCGGCCAGCCCCCGGTAGTCGATGCTGTCGGCCTCGCAGCCGAGCTCGCGCACGAGGTCCGCCATGGCGCGGATCTTCGTGCCCCAGGGGCCCGACTCCTGGCCGTGCGAGAAAATCACGGTCGTCATATCAGAATGCCTTCTCCCGAATCACAGAGGTCCTCGACGTGTCGCGCGAGCAGCCAGGCGCGATCCTGACCCCACACCGTGAAATCGCCGAGGCGCAGGGTCGGCACGCCCCAGCAGCC
>JBAUVS010000122.1:0-1644 GCA_049583345.1 Woeseiaceae bacterium | reverse complement strand
GGAATTCGCCGCGCGGCCCGGCAACCACGAGCTCGCCGAGTACGCCGTCGGATGCCTCGGTCAGCATCCTGCCGAGTTCCTCGTCGGTCGCCGCCATCGCGCGCTCGGCGTCCGCCCGGCCGGTCGACCAGACGACCGAGATCCGGCCGTCCGCGAGCGGCAACATGCCGAGCGGTCCGTTGCGCAGGAAGCGTTGCCACGCCGTGTTGCGGTGCGGCTCGGCGGCTGCCAGATGCGTCACCAGCGCGGCCTGACCGTAGGGCGTGTCACGGGTCGCGATGCCCGCCTGCTGCCGCAGGAAGGATTGCGCGCCGTCTGCCGCAACGAGGAGCGTCGGTTCGAGTCGCTCGCCGTCGCCGAGCACCACGACGTTGCGCCGCCCGGAACGTTCCAGCGCCACGATCGGCGTATCGAATCGCAGTTCGACGTCGCTGCCGTCGAGCGCGTCCGCGAGCGCGCTCCGCACCAGCACGTTCTCGACGATGAAGCCGAGTTGCGGCACGCCGAAATCCGCCGCGTCGAAACGCAGCGTCGCCGGACCGTCCCAGCGCCCGGAAGCATCCCAGACCCGCATGCGGTCATAGGCGCACGCGCGCGAGTTGCGGACGACCTCCCAGACGCCGAGCGCCTGCAACAGGCCCACCGATCCCGTCGAGAGTGCGGAGACCCGCAGCGCGACGTCCGCGGCGGGATCGAACCGCGGCCGCTGCCCGCCGTCGATCAGAATCAATCGCAGGCGCCGGCCGCACTCCAGGCGCGAGAGCTGCGCGGCCACGGCGAGTCCCGTCAGCCCCGCGCCGGCGACGACGACGTCGAAGCGCTTCTTCACGCCAGCGGCACTCCGCGCGAGAGCCTCGGCAGACGCCCGGCAAGCCCCATCGTGTGTCGCGCAAACAGCCCCCTGACGCCGGGAACGAGGTCGAATGCGAGCATGCCGAGGTCACGCAGGAAGGGCAGCGGCGTTGCGGATTCGCCGAACAGCCGCACGAGGCCGTCGGTAAGCCCGACCAGCTTCGCCTGATCGAAGCGGCGCCAGGCGGCATAGCGCTCGAGCAGGGCCGCCGACCCGGGGTCCGGGGCATCGACCGATGCGGCGCGCGCGTCGGCGATGCAATCGCCGAGTGTCGCCACGTCCCTGACGCCGAGGTTGAAACCTTGCGCGGCGACCGGATGCAGTCCATGCGCCGCATTGCCGACAAGCACCGTGCGCTGTGCCGTGAGACGAGCCGCCCTCGAGAGGGCGAGCGGGTACGCCGAACGCGCACCGACTTTCGAAAAGCGGCCCAACCGATAGCCAAAGGTCGACTGCAACTCTTCCAGGAATTCCGTATCGTCCAGTCCGAGGACGCGCTCCGCATCGCGCTCTGCAACGGTCCAGACGAACGCCGCGCGTCCGTCCGCGACCGGCAGCAGCGCGACCGGACCGCGGCCGGTGAACCGTTCGAAGGCGCAACCGTCGGTCCGCTTCTCGGGGACCAGGTTACCGACCACGGCGCGCTGGCCGTAGGCGACGCGCTTCGCCGCGATGCCCACCATGTCCCGCACCGGCGACGCGGCGCCATCCGCGGCGACCAGCAACCTGCAGCGAAGTTCGCTGACGGTTCCGTCGTCGCCGGCGACACGGACCGTCACGCTATCCGGGCC
>JBAUVS010000121.1:0-4632 GCA_049583345.1 Woeseiaceae bacterium | reverse complement strand
GGCCGTCTGTGACCAGCATCGGCAGTGAGATGGCGTCGAGAAAGCCGCCCATCACTTCTGTCCTGCGTTTGGCAATTGCCAGTGCCCGCGCCAGTTGTTGCGCGCGCATGGCATGAGGCGAGAGTAGCTTCAGGTACTCAAACAGCTGGTCGTGTGCCGTGTCTCCCGGCGGCGTAAAGAACGCCAGGTAGGCGCCGCGACGACCGTGCGAGCCCAGGCCAACAACAATCACCTGATCAAAACCGTAGGGCGCCATGTAGTTGCGATAGAACTCCGATTTGCGCCAACTTTTCTGATCGATGTGTATGGCCCCTCGGGCGACATAGCCGTAATTTGCCGGATCGAGCAGCTCTTCGAGAGCATTGATGCCGTTTGAGGAATTCAGTTCCCAAGCGTATGCGGCGGGCAATTCCGGCGCGGTATCCGTTCGACTTTGCCATGGCAGAATATGGTTCCCTTCAAACGGCACCACTACGCCGGCGGTGCCCGGCACCATGTGCGACAAGCGAACCATCAGGGAATGCCACTGCCTGGGCTCAAAGGCGGACTCGTATACCAGGCCGATCAAATCGCTCAGGTCCTTCAGGCTTAGTTCGATCTGTGGCATCAGTGGACGACCGGACGCGTTGCTAATGGGGGCAATCCAGCTCGGGAAAGCGCGGTTGGTCATGGACAGCGGAATCTCTGGATTCGGAGCGAGATTCGCTATTGCGCACCAGCAACGATTTCCATCGCGTGGGCAAACAGTCTACCACCGCGGCAACGTCGAGCCGACAAGCACTTGCCGCCAACACGTCTCACATCGGCAGCCGGTCAGCTCAACCCGATAGCGGTCACCGCAGGGCCCGTCGTTGCCGGCGAACAATGCCTCTTTCACTAACTGGGGAAACTCTGATTGATTCGAAAATGGTTCGTCATTGCAAGCGAAGTGAAGCAATCCAGCGTTTGAAATCAACGAACTGTAGATTGCCGCGTCGCTTCGCTCCTCGCAATGACGGTCTGATCAGAGTTCCCTAGGCAATCTTGCCCATGCGCCATGGACCGGTCATAGGCAGAATGCGCCTCCGACTCTTTACAGCCTTGGCAATTCACCGGCACCCGGTACCTGTGCAGCCAACGGCAACCGAATTTCACGGAACCCGCGCTGTCAGCGCAGAGGACAATGTTACATGGATATTCGCAATGATCAGGTCGACAGCATACCTGTCGTTACTCCGGAAGAATTTGCACGGGCCTGCCCGCACGATATCGACGCCTGCCGGCGCGTCACGCCGGTATTGCGCACGTCGCCGGAGCGTGTCGTCGCGCTGCGTGCCGACGACGTACTGAAACTCACCAGGAATCCCCGCCTGGTACAACTCCCCGGCGACCGTCTGGCCGCATTGGCTGGAACCCCACCGGGCTATGTGACCAATTTCCTGACCGACTTCATGCTATTGCGCAACGGTGACGAACACCGGAAGCTGCGCGGCGCCTTCGCGAAAACTTTCGCGCACCCGGTCATGCGCCGCAAACGCGAGCAGATACGGGCTACCGCGGACAGGATTGTAGCGGACCTGCCACGAGGCGAGACCTTCGACTTCCTCGACCTCTGCGCTTCGCGGTTGCCGGCCGAAATGATTGCCGCAGTCCTTGGATTCCCCACCGATCAGAGCCGCTGGTTCGCACGCCAGGTCTATTCGTTCAGCTGCTGCCTGACCATTCCGTATGCGATCGATCGTCACAATGAGATCGAGGCCGCAGCCAGGGCTCTTTATGAATTTACGACGGATACATTGGCGGAGCGCCGCAAGAATCCGCGCGATGACCTGTTGTCGATGCTCGCCACGGATGTCTCTGCACGTGCCCTGGAGCCGGAAGTGCTGGTGCACCAGGTCATGGGCGTCATCCTGGCCGGTAGTGATACCACGCGAGCGGCGTTCAACATGCTCGTTGGGCGCCTTCTACAGGATCCTTCGCTGTGGCAAGAAGTGTTGGAAAACCAGGATCTGATCCCGGCAGCCGTCAATGAAGGGCTGCGCCTTGAACCACCCGTGGGCTCAATGCCGCGTTATTCGAAGGGTGCGATTGAGTTTGACGGTGTGACAGTTGGTCCAGAGCAGCACATCAGCCTCTCCACCCTGTCGGCCATGCGCGACGAGCGTCATTTTCAGCAGCCGGAAGAGTTTCGACTGCAAAGGGCCGATCACAAACATCCGCATCCGGTGTTCGGCGGCGGAGCCCATCGCTGCCTCGGGGAAATGCTGGCGCGTATTGAACTCGAGGAAGGTCTGGCGGCACTGATGGCGGGCGCACCCGGTATTGAACTCGTTTCTCCCCCAAGCATGGAAGGTACTTCAGGCATCCGCCGGACGACACCGTTGATGGCCATAATCCGGTAGCGGCTCGAGTGCGGTGCGAAAACTTAATAGACTTCATCGGAGTTTGCGCAAGGTGTAAACCATGTGGCTGGTCAACACCTTTGCTCGATGATGCGCGAGAGGATCATGGCGGCGCACTATCTGCGACGCTGAGCGCGCGCCCCCATCGTCTGGCGCTCTCCTCCTCAATCAGCGGCGGCAGCGTCCGATACAGCTTCGCAAGCGCATGATAGGCGTTGAGACGATCGACGGTTTGCAGCTGGATAGCGGAAACGGCCGACGCCACCTTTCGGTCCGCGCACAGTTCCGCAATGTCGTATTGCACAGAGGCCGTGGAGCCGTAATTGTCATAGGGCCTTATGTCGGCATAAAGAACATGTTCTTCCACGGTGAATCGATGATGTTCGGTCAAACGATAGACGTTCTCGACTGTCTGATTCAAATGCCCGACGTTTCGGACGATATCGGCAAGCGCGCGCTTGATATTCTCGTTTTCGATCAGGTCGAGGGAGCCGCTTGAGGTGAGCTCGTCGTATGTCCTGCTCGAAAATATCGGCGCATTGATATAGCCCAAGGTCGTTATGGCGAAGTCGACGTCGTCCCGAGCGCCAGAGGGAACGGCGCAATGCGCAAGCGCGTCGAGAAGTACCGTTTGCGCGGCGGATTCTCGTTCAAGCAAACCGATCGTGCGCTCCAAGGTGGCGATGCTTTGCTGCATGTCCTCATGCAGGCGCACGAGGTAGCCGTACTCCTTTGCGCGTTCGACGCGCGCCTCATTCCAATTGCCGAGCTGGATGCCGATGAAGACGCCGAACACGACGATGAAGAAGTCGATGGCGATCGCGGTCCAGTGCTGCTTCTTCATATGCTCGATGACGCGGGATAGGATCATGGCGTGGCGTCCAGCTCCTTGTTTAGCGCTTGCTGGAAATCGTCGATGTCCCCGCGCAGTTTGAGAAGGCGCTCTTTGATGGTCAGGATGAAACCGACCGTGCCGTAAAACCGATTCCGAAACGTCCGGTCCCTGCAGATATCTTCCATGTCGTGAATCAGGGCGCCCGAAGGCAGTCCGTTGTCTGACGCCCAATTGGCGTCCACACTGGGGTGAAAAACGACATGATAGTCCCACATCGTTCGGAAATTAGTCCGTAGTTGTGCTTCCTCTTCTCGAACGCGGCTACGGTATTGGTCTAACGCTGAACGGAAAGACGGTGTAAGCCGGCTCAGATATTCGTTTCGGCGCGCAAGCTCGTCCATCGAAACCGCCACGAAGGTTGGGCTGAAGTCGTCGGTCATCCGGCCAAGCAGATCGCCGACGAGGACCCTTGCGCCCGGCGACGGGTCGCAAGCGTCGATCGCCGCCTCCGCCTGCGGGTAACCATCCAGGTCCCCATCGATGCTGGCCACAAGATGGTCAATCACTTTGATATTGAGCGATGATTCGTCGCGAACCCGCAACAGCGATTCTTGGAGTCCGGCTTTCAGTCCGCGCGCGCTGTTCCAGTCCTGCACCTGCAGGCCGATGAAGACGCCCAAGACGACAATGACGAAGTCGAGAAACACTGCCGTCCAGTGCTGCTTCTTCACATGCTCGATGACGCGGGTTAGGATCATTTCCCCTCCTCGCCGAGATAGGCTACGTGTAGGGTCTCATGACCCCTGTGACGCGTCAGCTCGAGATTTTCGATCAGTCGTTCATATGGGGTCCGACCGTGCAGCGCCCGTGAGGGCGATGATAATCGTAGTAGTCCTCCCATTCACGCAGTTTGTCGTTGAACAGGTGGACGTCATCTGAGATACCGTTTCGATCGAGCAGCTGGTAGAACTTCTGCTCATCGATACGGTGTGAGCGTTCGACTTTGCCGTTCAGGGGCGGAGATCGGGGGCGGATGTAGACGTGCCGGATACCGAGCGATTCGGCGCGCCAGTGAAACTGCGACTGGAACTCGGCACCGTTTTCGGTCTGCAGGACGAGGGTTCGGAATGGGAGCCGCTTTCGAACCGCGTTCAGGAACCGGATTGCCGTGCGCTGGTTGCAGGCATCGTAGATTTTCAATATCCGGATGCGGGTACAGTCGTCAATGGCAGTGAACTGGTAGAGCCGTTTGACCGTCCCCGGGATGCGCTCGAGGAACTTCACGTCCATCTGCAGACGGCGGCCAGGCTGGGTCTTCTCGTAGCGCTTCCAACGTTTGCGGTGCGGCTGGTGCTTCTGGTTGGCCGGTAGCCGATCCATGCCATTCTTGACGAGGATTCGATGCACGGTCGAGCG
>JBAUVS010000120.1:0-14624 GCA_049583345.1 Woeseiaceae bacterium | reverse complement strand
TCGGCCGCGACCACACCCTGTTTGCCCGCAAGGACGGCCAGGTGAAGTTCGAGAAGAAGGGCCCGAAGCAGCGCCAGTTCGTCAGCGTGGTGTCGGATTCGTAGGAACGGCGGCGCGAGTTTGCAGGGAATAGGGAATATAGGGAATCGCGGCTGAAGCCGCTCCTACAGCCACTCCTACAGCCGCTCCTACAGCCGCTCCTACAGACAGTGGAAACCCCGCGTGTGCGGGGTTTTTCGTCTGTCGGGCTAGAATCCAGCCATGAAATTCGTCGATGAGGCCACAATCCGCGTGCAGGCCGGCAATGGCGGGCCCGGCGCGCTGAGTTTCCGGCGCGAGAAGTACATCGAGCGGGGCGGGCCGGATGGCGGCGACGGCGGTGACGGCGGCAGCGTGTATCTCGTCGCGGAACCGTCGCTGAACACCCTCGCGGACTTCCGCGTCGCCCGCAAATTCCGGGCCGGGAGCGGCGAGCCGGGCGCCGGCCAGAACAAGACCGGGCGCTCGGGCGAGGATCTCGACGTGCGGGTGCCCTGCGGCACCGTCGTCCGCGACGTCGACACCGGCGAAACGCTCGGCGACCTGACCGAGCCCGGCCAGCGCCAGAAGGTCGCGGAGGGCGGCCGCGGCGGCTATGGCAACACCCGTTTCAAAAGCAGCACGAACCGCGCGCCGAGGAGGACGACCCCCGGCACGCCGGGCGAGGCGCGTCATCTCGCGCTGGAACTCAAGGTCCTCGCCGACGTCGGGCTGCTCGGCCAGCCGAACGCCGGCAAGTCCACGCTGATCTCGGCGATGTCGCAGGCCAAGCCTCGCATCGCCGACTATCCCTTCACGACCCTGCATCCGCATCTCGGTGTGGTGCGCGTCGGATCGCTGCAGAGCTTCGTCATGGCCGATATCCCCGGCCTCATCGAGGGCGCCTCGGAAGGCGCCGGCCTCGGCATGCAGTTCCTGCGCCATCTGCAGCGCACCGGACTGCTGTTGCACGTCGTCGATATCGCGCCGGTGGACGGCTCGAGCCCGGCGCAGGCCGTGCGTGCCATTGCGACGGAACTCGAAAAGTTCTCAGCCGAACTGGCGGCGAAACCGCGCTGGCTGGTCATCAACAAGATCGACCTGCTCGACGCGAGCGACAGAGCCTCGACGCGTGAGGCGCTCGTGCGCGAACTCGGCTGGGACGGACCGGTGTTCGAAGTGAGTGCCGCGACCGGCGAGGGCGTCGCCGCCCTGGGTCAGGCCGTCATGCGCGATCTCGAACGCCGCGAGACGGAAGGGCAGGAAGCGGAGACGGCGTCAGGCGCCGAGTGACTTGATGCGCTGGTTCAGGCGGCTCTTGTGGCGGGCGGCCTTGTTCTTGTTGACAATGCCCTTGTTGACCATGCTGTCGATGACCGGCACGGCCTCCTTGTAGGCCGCGATGGCGGCTTCCTTGTTGCCGGCGTCGCAGGCCTTGATCACGTCCTTGATCCGGGTACGCAACATCGAGCGCTGGCCCATGTTGGCCTTGCGGGTCTTTTCCGCCTGACGGGCGCGCTTGCTGGCGGATTTGATATTTGCCACTGTTCTACCGTGTGCTGGCTGCGAAGAGCCGCGTATTATTCGTGCCCGGAAGGGCAAAGTCAATGTCCCCCGCCCGCGCGGCACGGCGCGGCTTTGGGCTAAACTCTGGGCCCCTATGACCTTGAAAAGCGTTTCCGGCCTCAAGCTGATGCTGAAGACCTCGGTCGTCAGCTCGATGACGCTGGTCTCGCGCATCCTGGGCCTCGTCCGCGACGTCGTCTTCGCGCGTTACTTCGGCGTATCGGCGGTGATGGATGCGTTCCTCGTCGCCAACCGCATCCCCAACATGCTGCGCCGGTTTTTCGCGGAGGGCGCGTTCTCGCAGGGTTTCGTGCCGGTCATGGCGCGCTACCGCGAACGCCACAGCCACGAGGACGCCCGCGAATTCGTGGACTCGGTCGCGGGCACCTTCGGCATCATCCTGTTCCTGGTCACGTTGCTCGGCGTCGTCGCGGCGCCGGTGCTGGTCGCGATGGTCGCCCCCGGTTTCATCGGCGACGACGCGCGCTTCGACATCGCGGCGCTGATGCTGCGGTTCACCTTTCCCTATCTGTTCTTCGTCTCGCTGACCGCGTTCGCGGGCGGCATCCTGAATACCTACGGGCGCTTCGCCGTGCCCGCGTTCACACCAGTGATCCTGAACGTGGTGTTGATCGCCGGCGCCGTCTGGCTGTCGCCGCGGCTCGCCGAGCCCGTCATGGCGCTCGCTTACGCGGTGTTCATCGCCGGGATTTGCCAGCTTGCCTTCCAGGTGCCGTTCCTGCTGCGCATCCGCTCGCTGCCGCGGCCGCGCTGGAATCCGTCGCACGAGGGCGTGCGCCGGGTCGGCACGCTCACGTTGCCGGCCATCTTCGGTTCCTCCGTCGCCCAGGTGAACGTTCTGATCGGCGGTGTGATCGCCTCGATGCTGGGCGTCGGCAAGATCAGCCTGTTGTACTACGCGGATCGGTTGATGGAATTCCCGCTGGGCCTGTTCGGTATCGCGCTCGCCACCGTGACGCTGCCGTATCTGTCGCGGCAGCACGCGAACGCGTCGCACGACGAGTTCTCCGCGACGCTCGACTGGTCGATGAAGATCGTGCTCCTGATCGCGGTCCCCGCCGGCATCGGCCTGATCGTGCTCGCCGTGCCGCTGGTCGCGGCGATTTTCCATGGCGGCGAATTCACTTCGGAGGACGTGCAACTGACGGCGCTGGCACTGCAGGCCTTCGCCGTGGGGCTGGTCGGTTTCTCGTTCGTCAAGATCCTCGCGCCGGCGTACTTCGCCCGCGAGGACACACGCACGCCGGTGCGCATCGGCCTGATCGCGCTGGCCGTGAACTTCGTGCTCAGCGTCGCGCTGGCCTGGTACCTGACGGCGATCGGCTATGTCGGCAGCCACGCCGGCCTCGCGCTCGCCACGTCGGTCGCCGCGCTGGTCAACGCGCTGTTGCTGTATACGGGTCTCAGGCGCGAAGGCGTCCTGCGCCACTCCGCGGGATGGTCCGCGTTGTTGCTGCAGTTGCTCATCGCCAATACCGCGATGTGCGGCACGCTGCTCTGGCTGGAGCGCCCGACGGACTGGTGGCTGCACGCCGACCTGCTGGAGCGCGTCTTGCGGCTGGCGTTCATGGTCACGACCGGCGCCGTCGTCTACCTGCTGGCCCTGCTGGCGACCGGACTGCGGCCGTCGAAGCTCGGCATGGGGTCGTACTGACGTGCGCCTCGTGCGCCACCTCGCGGACTTGCCGTACGCGGACCTCGCGCGCGGCAGCGTCGTGACCATCGGCGCCTACGACGGCCTGCACCTCGGACACGAGCAGCTGCTCGGTCGCGTGATTGCCGCCTCGCACCGGCGCGGCCTGCCTTCGGTCGTGATGAGCTTCGAACCCACGCCGGGAGAGTTTTTCGCGGCGGAGAGTCCGCCCGCGCGGCTGATGCGGTTCCGCGAGAAGTTCGACGCGCTGGCGGCGCATGGCATCGACATCTTCTACTGCCCGCGTTTCGCTGCCGGCATCCGCGACATCCCTGCCGATGCCTTCATCCGCCGCATACTGATTCACGGCCTGAATGCACGGCACGTCGTCGTCGGCGACGATTTCCGGTTCGCGCGGCGCCGCGAAGGCACGATCGGGCAATTGCAGCGTGTCAGCCGCGTACTGGACTTCTCGGTCGAACAGGTGCCGAGCGTGATCGTCGACGGCATCCGGGTCAGCAGCACCGCGATCCGGGCGGCCCTGATGGGCGGCGATCTCGCGCGCGCGGCGGCGCTGCTCGGCAGGCCCTATCGCATGTCGGGCCGCGTCGTGCGCGGCGACAAACTCGGCCGCATTCTCGGCTTCCCGACCGCCAACGTCGACCTGCGCCGGCGTCAGAGCGCCGTCATGGGCATCTTCGCGGTCCGCGTCCAGGGGCTCCCGGGCGGGCCGAAGGACGCGGTCGCGAGCGTCGGCGACCGGCCGACCTTCGGCGGCAAGAAGCCGATCCTGGAGGTGCACCTGTTCGATTTCGACGCCGACATCTACGGCGAATACATCCACGTCGATTTCATCGCGCGGCTGCGCAGCCAGGAGAAATACGAGCGTGTCGAGGATCTGGTTGCACAGATGCATCGCGACGCCGACAATGCGAAAGCGATTCTGGCGGCCGATGCCGCCTGAGGGATGAGACCTTGACGGAAACGAAAGACAACGGTCTGCGCCGTTTCATCGGCTGGTTCTGTATCGCGATCGTCGTGGTCGCGCTGGACCAGGCGACGAAGTGGGCGATCGTCCAGTGGGTGCCGCTGTACGGCAAGGTCCCGCTGAACTCGTTCATCAACCTGACGCATCATCAGAATACCGGAGCGGCATTCAGTTTCCTCGCCGGAGCGTCGGGCTGGCAACGCTGGTTCTTCGTCGCGCTGGCGATCGTCGTCAGCGGCATCATCACGGTGTGGATGTTCCGCAACCGGCGCGACGCGCCGACCGTCCTGATGATCGGGCTGTCGCTCGTGCTCGGCGGTGCGGTCGGCAACGTCATCGACCGTGCCCGGCTCGGCTTCGTCACCGATTTCATCCAGGTCTGGTTCGGGAGCTGGCCGTTCCCGTCCTTCAACGTCGCCGACGCTGCGATCAGCGTCGGCGCCGCCTTCCTCGTGATAGACGCGTTGTTCCTATCGCGATCTCGTCCAGCAGTCGGCGTAGGGCGTTGAGGTCTTGTTGCCCCGACCGTCGATGCTGAACGTGTCGCACTTGCTCGCTTCGGCGTCGGCGTTCTGATAGGTCGCGGTGGCAGAGAAATTGTTCGCGTCGTTTGCGGTGATCGTGACCGAATAGCTCTGCGAATCCGTGATCTTCGGGTCCGTATACCCCAGCTCGCCCATGTCGCCGTACCGGTTGTTCTGCAGATAGAAGCGCTCCTGGTTCTGCGCGATCTCGAGCAGGATCGTCTTCGCCTCCGTGCGCTTGGCACGGGCGGTGAATTCCCGGTAGTTCGGGTAGGCGATCGCGCCCAGGATGCCGACGATGACGATCACGATCAGCAGCTCGGTCAGCGTAACGCCACGGCTGTATCTAATTGGTGCCATTTTGGAGGTCCTTTGCGCTGACACGTTAGTCTATCCCATCCTGAGTCCACAAGGTCCGGACCGGGTAATTGTTGTAGTCGGGGTCGAAACATTCCACGCCGACACAAGCGATCGGTTCCGGACGGCAATCCGAGCCCGTGCAGTTCTCGTCATACTTGGTCGGGAACAGGAACACCGGTACGGGAGCGATGCCGCCCTGCTGGAGTTCCATGACACGCGCCGCATCGATCTCGTCCGGATCCGTCGGGACCTGGGAGTCGACCTGCCATACCGGGTCGCCGTTCTGCACACTCACCCGATACAGGCGGTTCGTGCTGAGGCCTGCCTGGCACGGATCGGTCACGCTCGTGCGCGGTTCCATCGTCACGAAGTAGATCGAGTCGTCGAAGGTGCGCGAATCGGACAACACCTTCTCGCTCGGCGGCAGGATGAGTTTCCAGCCGCGACCGTTGGCGGCGATCACGGTGCCCATCGTGCCCGACACATCGGGCAGGGCGCCGTCGGTGATGATCGGATAGGTGTCGTATTGCGCCTGCGTGAGCTTATTGAAGACGTCTGCGTCACGCAGCGAATAGAACCGGTCGGCGGCACTGATGTCGAGCGGATGTGCCCGGTAGCCGCTGCCGATGCTGAGTGCCAGCATGCGACGGTTGAGATTCTTGTCGACGAACATGGCCACGTCCGGCGACGTGTAGAACCGGCGCGTCTCGGCCGCGCTGGGCGAGCCGAGGCCTTCGGCTCCGAGCCGGGCGATGACGCCGCCGGCCACGAGCTTGTCCGGCGTCTGGCCGTTCGAGATGTCGAAGCGCCAGATCTGCCCGCCGAGGTCGGATGCATACATGCGGTCGGCGAAGCCGTCGCCGTTGAAGTCGATCACCCGGATCCGGCTCGGGATCGAGCGCGTCATCTTGTCGAGGACGAGGTCCGCGCCGGAGTCGCGCCCTGCACGCCACAGCGGGTCGCCGGACTCGAGGTCGAGCATGAAGACGCCCGCACCCTCGACGTCCGGTTGGGACGGCTGCGCCGGAGAATCATGCGACGTGTCGTAGCCGGCGCCCAGGATCAGCACGGCATTCTGCGGGCTCATCACGCCGGCGCTGTTCACTTTCACCTTGGCGACGACCGGTGAGGACCAGCTTTGCCCGAATTCCGGGAAGCTCTTGACCCACTTCAGGACCGGCCGGTTCGGATCCGTGACGTCCATCAGGTAGTAGTCGCTGCCACCGCGGCGCATGCCGAACACGATGTAGACGAAGTCGTTGGCGGCATCGATGACGCCGTCGTTGTTGAGGTCGGCGATGATCGGCACGATGTCGCCGTCGATACCGTAGTTCTTGTAATCGACGTTCTCGTTGAAATACAAATCCGTCAGATGCGAGAGCAGTTCGCGCGGGATGTAGCTCCACATCTCGGTACCGGTCGAGGCGTCGATCGCGTGCAGATAGCCGTCGTTCGTGGCATTGAATACGACCGTGCGATAGGTCCCGGTTACGTCGCCGTAGACGACCGCGGCCGGCTGCGAGTGCAGCGTATCGCCCATGTCCTGACGCACGAGGGTGGTCGGATCGTTGTCTTCGTCCTTGACGTCGACGCCGCGCGCCCAGTTGATGAGGTCGGACATCGACGGTTCGCCGACCGCGCCGGACAGGCCGAAATCATCCGCGGTGAATGACGCGATGTTTGCAGCCGAAAGCGCGTTGTTGGCCAGCGTCAGATCGCCGACGCTGTTGTCGGTATAGACCTTGCGGTTCGCCGGGCTCGGCAGCTTGTTGGCGGCGCCGCCCTTGTATACGTCCGCACCGTCGGGCTTGACGTCGCTGGACCAGAAGTTCTGCGAGTTGTCCGCGAAGTAGCCCGTCGTCGGATCGACCGCGTCGTTGCCGTTCTTGTCCTGGATCCCGCCGTCCTTGATCACGTACTTCTTCATGTTGCCGGGCCAATGGACGTTGTCGGTGGCGCGGAACACGGACACATACAGGTCATTCAGGTTCTGCGTCCGGTTGAACGCATTGACGGCGACGGCCGGTGCCGTGAACGAGATGTCGCGGTCGAAAATGTCGGTGACGATGTCGGTCAGCGCCGCCGTCAGCGACTTCACGTCGGAGGCCAGGTAGTACTCGCCTCCCGAAATCTCGGCGGTCTGCTTCAGGATCGGCAGGTCGGTAGTGAAGCCGATCGTATAGGTCGTCACGGTCTGTGTGCCGTCGACGTTGGGGTTGATGTCCGCCTTCGACAGGTATTCGGAGATGTCGTCCAGGCAGGCCCCGTCGACCTTGGAGCCGGTGCACTTCGAGCGGCCCAGCACGCTGCTGAAGTTCGGGAGCGTCGGTGCCTTGGACCAGGCGCCGGTGTCGTAGGTCGGCTCGCCGTCGGTCAGGTAGACGATGAAGTTCTTCGAGCAAGCGTACTCGACCGGCTGGTCGTAGGCCATCGGAATAGTCGTGCGCAGGGCATCGGGGTCGGTTAGCAACAGCCTGCCGTAGTCGGCATTCTGCCCGGTCCAGTACAGCGCCGCTTCGTACATGGTCTCGGCCAGCGGCGTCCAGCCGTCCGCCGGGATACTGTCGACGATAGCATTGGCTTGAGCCCGATTGCTGTCCAGGTCCTTGACCGCCTGGATCACGTCCCCGCCCTCGTTGTCGTTGTATCGCATGAAGCCCACGTTGACGTCGCGGATCGAGCCGAGCACGTTCTTGGTCACGGTCTTGACGATGTCCGTGCGGCTCATGCTCGTACCCGGCGGATTGTAATACCAGTTCAGGTAGTTACTGTCGTAGACCGTCACGATCTCCTGCGTCGGGCTGCTGCCCCAGGACACCTCGAGATTCTTGTTCGACGTGTACTTGGCGCGGTCGCTGCCCGACTGGGCATAGGCCGCGGTCGTCGGGTCGCCCGCTGTCGGGTCGCCGTGCACGCCGGAGTCGGCGCGGCACTCGACCGGCGCGTCGTCGGTCCGGCTGTCGAGTTCCGTCCACTTCGAGCTGGTGCTTCTGCGGCGACCGCGACCGGTGGTCTCCTCGCGATACTGCGTCATCGTGTCCGTGTAGGCACCGCTGGTGGCTGCCTGCGTGACGCCCTGTGCGCAGTAGAACTCGGACTTGTAGAAGTTGTACTGATATCCGCAGCTCGGTATGGACGAATTCGTCGTCCAGTAGTACTTGTCCAGGTCGCAAGGACCCGTGTAGGTATTGCTGGAGCTGTACGGTTCCTGGCTGTGCTCGATCGTCGTCATACTGCCCGACGAGTCGAGGATGAACAGGATGTTGGGCTTTGCGGCGTTACTCTCGCCCGGTGTCGAAACCAGGAGCTCGACGTCGTCGGCCCAGGTCGGCGAACCGGCCACCAAAGTCAGCACTGCAATCGCTGTTGCCCAAGCGAAGTGCTTGCGGGACATAAACATGTGTCCTTACCTCTTTCAAAGTCAATCCGTGACCGCATCGCTCAATCAGTCACAACAATGTCGTCTACCTCTTGATGTTTATCCCCGTAACCGTTTTTGTTTTTGTATCGATACTGATCAGCGCATAGCTGTCCGCGCCGTTCTTGATGTCCGAGTAAAACGTCAGAAAATCTGCATACTTGACCGGCTTGCCGGCAATCGAGAAACGGGTCCCGTCGGTCAATCGCGCGCGCTGGTAGTCCTTGTCGCAGTCGCCCGCGCACGGTCGATAGGTCATCATCCCGTTAGTCGTACCCGGCAATATCATGTTCGAGGGCGACAGCTCGATTGCCTTCACGAGCGTCACGATCTCGAAATCCGCTGCCGCGATCGGGGCGACGGCCAGCGCCGCCAGGATTGTCAATATCTTGGCCAAAAACCTGATTTTCATCGTCCTAACTCCGCCAAAATCCGTTTACTGAATACCGTCCTGCGTCCACAGCGTGCGCACCGGAACGTTCTTGAAGCCGGGATCGAAACACTCGACACCGATACATCCCAGCGGCGGCTGGCTGCAGTCCTCGCCGGTGCAGCTCGCATCCGGCGACGGGAACAGGATCGACGGTGCCGGCGCGATACCGCCCTGCTGCAGGGTCGAACGCCGTGCATCGTCCGCATCCGCATCGTTGAGCGAACTGAGGTTCGGCACGATCGGATCGCCGTTGAGTACGCTTACCCGATACAGGTAGTTCGTCCCCTGGCCCGCCGCGCAGGTAGCGTTCGCGTTCGAGTCCGGCGAGAATGCGACGAAGAAGACCTGGTCGTTGAAGGTCAGCGAGTCGGCCAGGACCTTCTGGCTCGCAGGCAGGGTGAACTTCCAGCCGCGATCGTTCGAGGTGACGACCGTCTGCGTCGTGCCGCCCACTTCGACGAGGTCGCCGTCCGTAGCGATGTCGTAGTTGTCGTACTCGGCCTGGTCGAGCTGATTGAATACGTCGCCATCGCGCAGCGAGTAGAAGCGGTCGGTCGCCGACAAGTCGAACGGGTGCGCCCGATAGCCCGATCCCACGTTGACCGCCAGGAACTTGCGTTGCTGGCGGTTGTCCGTGATCAGCGCGACGTCCGGTGCGTTGTAGAAGCGCCGCGTATCCGCCGCGGAGGGATTGTTCAGCCCTTCGGCACCGAGCTGGGCGATCACGCCGCCGGTGACGAGATTCGCCGGAGTCTTGCCGTTATAGATGTCGAAGCGCAGGATCTGGCCGCCCATGTCGGTCGCATACATGCGGTCGGCATAGCCGTCGCCGCTGAGGTCGATGACGCGCACCTCGTTCGGAATGGACCGGGTCATGCTGGCCAGTTGCAGGTCCGCGCCGGCGTCTCTGCCGGCATGCCACAACTCGGCGCCGGTCTTGAGGTCCAGGAAATACACGCTGGATCCCACACCGTCCGCGGCCGTCGGGAAGGTTGCCGTGTCGTGGACGGTATCGTAGCCGCCACCCACGACGACGACCGCATTGTCACTGTTCTGGGTCACGGAGGTCGGGTCGATCTTGATCTTGGCCACGACCGGCGTCGACCAGGTCTCGCCGAAGTCGGCCAGGCTGGCCTCCCAGAGCAGTACCGGCGCGTTGCGGTTGGTGACGTCCAGCGAAAACAGCGTATTGCCGCCACGGCGCATGCCGAAGATCAGCTGCACGAAGTCGCCGTCGGCCGGCTCGATCGTGCCGTTGCCGTTCACGTCCTTGATGACCGGCACGACGCTGCCGTCGATCCCGTACTGCTTGTAGCGGGAATCGGCATTGAAATACAGGCGCACGAGGCTCGACAGCAGCTGTTTCGGAATGAACGACCAGAGTTCGATGCCGGTCGAACCGTTGATGGCATGCAGGTAGCCGTCGTTCGTCGCCACGTATACGACGACGTCCGGACTGGCGGCCGTGCCGCCGTACACGACGGCGGCGGGCTGCGAGTGCAGCGGGTCGCCCATCGCGTAGCGGACGGTGGTCGCGACGTTGTTGTCCTCGTTCCTCACCGTGTCGTCGCCGCGCGCCCAGTTGATCAGGTCAGTCAGCGACGGCTCGCCGGTGGCCCCGGTCAGCCCGAAGTCGGTCGCAACCAGCGAGCCGAGGTTCGCCGTCGAGATCGCATTCGTCGCGGCCGCAAGATTGCCGCTCGTGTTGTTCGTATACAGCTTGCGCGACGCGGGCAGGGGCAGCTGTTTCGCCGCACCGCCGACCATGACGTCGTTGCCGTCGGCGGCGCTGCTCCAGTAGCTCTGCGACGTGTCGGCGAAGAAGCCGGTGGTCGGGTCTACGGCGTCCGCACCGTTCGAATCGGTGATCGTGCCGTCCACGATACGGTATTTCTTCAGATTGCCCGGCCAGTGGACCTTCGTCTTGGCGCCGAACATCGTGATGTAGAGATCGTTCAGGTTCTGCGTCCGGTTGAAGGTGTTCACCGATACCGCCGGCGCAGAGAATGAGAGCGAGCGATCGTTGATGTTGGCGATGATGTCCAGCAGGGTCGTGGTCAGCGATTCGACGTCATTGGCCTGGAAGTAGTCGCCGCCGCCGTCGACCGCCGTCTCTTCCAGGATCGGCAGGTTGACGTTGTAGCCGATCGTGTGGGTAATGACGGTCTGGTCGCCGTCCGTATTCGGATCCACGTCGGTGTTGTAGAGGTATCCCGCGACGTCGTCCAGGCACTGGCCGTCACCGGCGGTGCCGTCGCAGGTCGCCGCCATGCCCGGCAGATTGCCGAGCAGCCCCGGCGTATCGATGTCCTGGGTCGGCAGGCCGTCCGTGATCAGGATGTTGAAGTTCTTCGCGCAGGAATCCCACTCATGGTACTCGTAGTTGCCGGGTATCGTGGTGCCGCCGCGGAGCGCGCCGGTATCGGTCAACGCCGACGTGCCGTAGTGCGTGCCCAGCGAATGCCAGTACAGGGCGTTCTCGTACATCGTCTCGGACAGCGGCGTGAAACCGTCGGCCGGCAGGCCGTCGATCGTGTTGAGGATCATGGTCCGGTTCGTGTCGAGGTCGGTCAGGCCCTGGATCACCGAACCGCCGTCGGAGCTGGCGGTCATACCGCTGCCGACGTTCGGGTTGAAGCGCATGATGCCGACGTTCATGTTGTGAACGGAGCTCAGTACCTGCTTGGTCACGCTCTTCAGAATCTCCATCTTCGACAACATGACCGTCGCCGGGTTGTTCTTCCAGTTCAGGTAGTTGCCGTCGTAGAAGGTGTAACTGATGTTGCGCGGCGCGCTGCCCCAGGACAGCTCGCCGTTGGGGTCGTTGGTCCACGGATCGGCCAGGTCGGTGCCGTTCGCCGCCCACAGGTAGGTCGCGCGGCCGTCGCCGTGTATGCCCGAGTCGGCCTGGCACTCGACGGGCGCGTCGTGATAGCCGGGCGCCAGGTACTGCCAGCGCTCCGGTCCGGTGCCGCCGCCGTCCTTGCCGCCGTCGCGGTACTGCACCATCGTATTCGTGTAGCTGCCGATGCCGCTCATCTGGTCGATGGCGTACTGACAGTAGAAAGCGGACTTGTTGACCCAGTTCTGGTTCGAGGCGTCGCAGGTCGGCGTGACGTCGATGTCGGTCCAGTAGACGACGTCGGGATCGCACTCGTCACCGAGTGGGTTGGTATAGATCTGCGAGCTGTCATACGGCGCCGTCGTCGACAACTCGTCGTCCATCGAGCCCGACGTGTCGAGGATGAACACCACGTTCGGCGTGGGATCGGTCGACGGATCGGGATTGATCAGCATCAGTTCCGTATCGTCGGCCATCGCGGGGGCAGCCGCCAGCAGTGCGAAAACACAGCCAACGCTCGTCCATGTCAGTCTTTGCATCGAGATCTTCATGATCCTTGCCTCAGTCAATTCGTGCAGTCGCAGCTCAGAGGGTGACTCTGATCGACACGACGGTGTTGGACTCCAGGTGCTGCATGACGGCGACCGGAATGAGAGCGCTCCGGTCGGCCTGCGAGATCGCAGCGCGGAATTTGTCCAGCGTGAGGGCCTTGCCGTTTACGACGTATCGCGTATTCGGCGTCACGCGGATGGATTTAAGCTCGCACTTGTCGCAGGGCTTGAACCTGGCGACGCCGTTGGCGCTGATCGGTGCCTGGAAATCGCCGATGGCGACCTCGTAGGTCTGCGTCACCGGCACGAAATTCGTTTCGGCCATGGCGCTCAGGCTGATCATCGCGATGGCTGCGATGGCTGCGAGTGTCTTGATTTTCATTTCAATCACCTTTCCCTGGGTCGTCGCCCGGTGGCGTCAGAGTGTCGGCGCTTCCGGCCCGACGATGTAGAAAGCCTGTGTGTGCACCGCGGTCGCCTGGCGATCCACCGCAGTACCTGCCGCCGCGGATTTCGCTTGTGACGTGGCGATGAAGTGGTAGGCGGCGATGCCGCTGCCCACGCCCAGACTGAATGCCTTGTCCGGGACCAGCGTCGAGTCCTCGTAAGCGATCTCCGCGGACACCGAATCGTTGGTATTGATCTGGATCGGCGCGATCGTTGTCGGCGCGCCGGCGATCGCCGTGAAATCGTTCTGCGCGAGCGCGTTCTCCAGGCCGGTTTCGGCCGCCTGGAACGCGTTCTCGGTGATCTGATCGTTACGCGCCATCGCGAGCTCCGTCGTCGCGGTGGTCATGCCCGAGATCGCCAGCACGGTGACGACGACGAGCAGGATCAGTCCGATGACGAGCGCGGCGCCCTGTTGTCTGTGCAATGTGTTGAAGGAATTCATCGATGTCATCTCTCGCTCAGGTTCTGGTGTTGCGCAACAGGATGGTCTTCGAGACCTCGAGGCGCCGGAAATCGTCGTTCGGCGTGCCGAGATCGACGTTGCCCGGCGCGTAATCGCGCTGGTCCTGGATGCCGACCTCGCGCGAGACGCCCCGCACGACCAGCCAGACGCGCGCGGTGAGCACCCGGGCGCCCGGGATGTAGTTGCCGTCGTCCGGGTCGAAGATCCGGTCGTCCGGGTTCACGTAGCGATCGACGGTGTTGTCCTCGTCGACGTCGACGCCGAACTGGACCTGCAGGTTCTCGACGCCGGGTGCAATCTCTTCGTCTTGGATTGCCGGCGCCCCGCTGTCCACCGTCAGTGTCTTGCGGCGCAGCGTCGGCGTGTTCGGGATCAGGCTGGAATCGGCGGCCACGTAGTAGCTGTTGACGATCAGGTTGTGCGTGGTCGAGTCCGGCTGGCCCGTCACCGGGTCGATGGCGTCGCTGAAGCCCGCCGGGATATTGGTGTCCTGGAACAGCTGCCCCTGGATGCGGCTGGTCTGGATCTGCAGGTGCGCGCCGTCGGGAGCGACCGGATCGACCGTGGCGCGGCGGACCGTGAGCGTGTCCGAGCTACCTTCGGCGCCGCCGGTCGCGCCGCACGGCAGCGTGTAGCTGTCGGAGCCGTCGACCGTCATCGCCAGGTTGAGCGCCCAGCCGGCCCCGCAGCCGTTCGGCTCCGCCAGCCCGTCCGGGTTGGTGTCGCCGGACACGGAGCGGCCCTCGATCGTCAGCGCGCGGCTGGTGCGGCCCCAGTTACTGGCCATGCGCAGATCCGCCTCGATCGTGTCCATGGCGAACTGCGCGGTCTCCTGGACGCGCGCGATCGACTCGTTGACGACGAAGGCCTGGCGGCTCTGGTTGTAGATCTGGACGGCACCGATGATCAGGAAGGACCCGATCGCCAGCGCGACCATCATTTCGACCAGTGTCAGGCCGGCCTGCTTGTCAGTAAATCTGTTCATAGGTTGCGCACCGGGATCTTGATCGAATATTCCAGCGGCGAAGCGGGATCCTCGCCGGGTTCGTCCCAGGAAACGGTGATCGTGTAGTTCGGCGGCGTCGCGCCGTCGCGCGCAACCGTGACGGCCCCATTCGGCATCGAATTCGCCGCTTCCACTTGCCACAGCAGGATGTCGTTGGCCGCCATCTCGTCCACGGTGCAGTTGGCTGTCATGCAACCGGCCGCAGCGGCAGCCGCGCCGGTGTAGGTATCGCCCGCCGTCGGGTTGGCCCGGATGCGGTCGGCGACGTCGCCGGCCAGCGTGATGGCGTGATGGCGGAACATCGACGTCCGGCCGGCCTGCATGCTCTGTACATAGAGCACCGCGATGCCG
>JBAUVS010000119.1:0-3753 GCA_049583345.1 Woeseiaceae bacterium | reverse complement strand
CGCTGCTCGACAACGGCCGCCGCGGCCGTGCGATCACGGGCACGAACAAGCGCCCGCTCAAGTCGCTGGCCGACATGATCAAGGGCAAGCAGGGCCGGTTCCGCCAGAACCTGCTCGGCAAGCGCGTGGACTACTCCGGTCGCTCCGTGATCGTGGTCGGCCCGACGCTCAAGCTGCATCAGTGCGGCCTGCCGAAGAAGATGGCGCTGGAACTCTTCAAGCCGTTCATCTTCTCGAAGCTGCAGCTGCGCGGGGAGGCGACGACCATCAAGGCGGCCAAGCGCCTGGTCGAGCGCGAGGGACCGGAGGTCTGGGATATCCTCGAAGAGGTCATCCGCGAGCACCCGGTGCTCCTCAACCGTGCGCCGACCCTGCACCGCCTCGGCATCCAGGCCTTCGAGCCCGTGCTGATCGAGGGCAAGGCGATCCAGCTGCACCCGCTCGTCTGCACGGCGTTCAACGCCGACTTCGACGGTGACCAGATGGCCGTGCACGTACCGCTGTCGCTGGAAGCCCAGCTCGAGGCGCGCGCACTGATGATGTCGTCGAACAACATCCTGTCGCCGGCGAACGGCGACCCGATCATCGTGCCGTCGCAGGACGTCGTGCTGGGGCTCTATTACATGACCCGTCTGCGCGTCAACGCGAAGGGCGAGGGCATGGTGTTCTCCGATACCGACGAGGCACGCCGCGCGTACGAGAGCGGCGCCGCCGATCTGCAGGCGCGGGTCAGGATCCGCGTATCGACGTTCAAGGCGCCGGAAGAGGGCGGCAAGCCCGTCGCCGGCAGGAAGCTCGTCGACACGACCGTCGGCCGCGCGCTGCTCTCGGAGATCCTGCCCGAAGGGCTGGATTTCGAGCTCGTGAACCAGCCGATGACCAAGAAGGCGATCTCGAACGTCATCAACGCCTGTTACCGGCGGCTCGGACTGAAGACGACCGTCGTGTTCGCGGACAAGCTGATGTACACGGGTTTCCGCCTCGCGACCTCCGCAGGCATCTCGATCGGCGTCAACGACATGGTCGTGCCCGAGAGCAAGCAGGACATCCTGGCGGTCGCCGAGGGCGAGGTGAAGGAGATCCAGGACCAGTATGCGTCCGGTCTCGTCACCGACGGCGAGCGCTACAACAAGGTCGTCGATATCTGGTCGCGTACCAACGACCAGGTTGCCAAGGCGATGATGGACAAGCTGGGCGCGGAGACCGTGAAGGATTCGGCCGGCAAGGACGTCGAGCAGGAGTCGTTCAATTCGATCTACATGATGGCCGATTCCGGCGCCCGCGGTTCCGCGGCGCAGATCCGGCAGCTCGCGGGCATGCGCGGCCTGATGGCCAAGCCCGATGGCTCCATCATCGAGACGCCGATTACGGCGAACTTCCGTGAAGGCCTCGACGTGCTGCAGTACTTCATCTCGACGCACGGCGCACGCAAAGGCCTGGCCGACACGGCGCTGAAGACCGCGAACTCGGGTTACCTGACGCGCCGTCTCGTCGACGTGGCGCAGGACCTGGTCGTGACCGAGGTCGATTGCGAGACCAAGAACGGCGTCTCGATGACGCCGCTGGTCGAGGGCGGCGACGTCGTGGAGCCGTTGCGCGAGCGCGTACTCGGCCGCGTGCTGGCCGAGGCGGTGCTGATCCCGGGCACCGACAAGGTGGCGTTCGACGCCGGTACGATGCTGGACGAGGCCACCGTCGCGCGGCTCGAGGATCTGTCGGTGGACCAGGTACTGGTGCGCTCGCCGATCACCTGCGAGGTCCGCTACGGCGTCTGCTCGCAGTGCTACGGCCGCGACCTCGCTCGCGGACAGCGCATCAACATCGGCGAGGCCGTCGGCGTCATCGCGGCGCAGTCGATCGGCGAACCCGGCACGCAGCTCACGATGCGGACGTTCCACATCGGCGGCGCGGCGTCGCGGTCCGCGGCGGTCAGCAACATCGAGATCAAGTCGAACGGTGTCGTCAAGCTGAACAACATCAAGACGGTGGCACACCGCGGCGGCTACCTCGTGGCGGTGTCGCGTTCCGGCGAGATCTCGGTGATCAACGAGATGGGCCGCGAGCGCGAGCGCTACAAGGTGCCTTACGGCGCGACCATCACCGTCAGCGACGGCGACGAGGTCAGGCAGGGACAGGTCGTGGCGACCTGGGACCCGCACACCCACCCGGTCGTGACCGAGGTTGCCGGTAATCTGAAGTTTGACGATTTCGTCGACGGTGTGACCGTCACCGAACAGGTCGACGAGTTCACGGGACTGACCAGCATCGTCGTGCTCGACCCGAAGAGCCGCGGTGCGGGCAAGGACCTGCGTCCCGTCGCGCGCCTGGTCAACGAGAACGGCAAGGACGTCTGTTTCGCCAACACGGAAATCCCGGCGGTGTACGCATTGCCGGCCGGCGCGATCGTGTCGATGTCCGACGGCGCCGAAGTGGCCGTGGGCGACGTCATCGCGCGTATCCCGCAGGAATCGACCAAGACTCGTGACATCACCGGCGGTCTGCCGCGCGTCGCCGACCTGTTCGAAGCCAGGAAGCCGAAGGATCCGGCGATCATGGCCGAATACACGGGTACGGTGAGCTTCGGCAAGGAAACCAAGGGCAAGCGCCGCCTGGTCATCACCGACGAAGAGGGTGAGAGCCACGAGGAGCTGATTCCGAAGTGGCGGCACCTGAACGTGTTCGAGGGTGAACAGGTCGTGAAGGGCGAGACCATCGCCGATGGCGAGCCGAACCCGCACGACATCCTGCGCCTGCAGGGCGTCGAGGAGTTGGCCGATTATCTCGTTCGTGAGATCCAGGACGTATACCGGCTGCAGGGCGTGAAGATCAACGACAAGCACATCGAGGTGATCATCCGCCAGATGCTGCGCAAGGTCGTGGTCGAGGAGCCCCACGACAGCAATTACCTGCACGGCGAGCAGATCGACAAGGCGCGCTTCCTCGAGGAGGCCGAGCAGCTCGAAGCGCAGGGCAAAGAATCGCTGACGGCGGAACCGGTGTTGCTGGGTATCACGAAGGCATCGCTGGCGACGGAATCGTTCATCTCGGCGGCGTCGTTCCAGGAGACCACGCGCGTGTTGACCGAGGCCGCGGTCCGCGGTCTGCGCGACGACCTCCGCGGACTCAAGGAGAACGTCATCGTGGGCCGCCTGATCCCGGCAGGCACCGGCTTCGCGCACCACGCCGAGCGCCGGCGGACGCGGGAACAGGACTTCGCCGACCAGCTCAAGGAACTCGACGAGGCGAAGGCGGCAGCCGATGCCGAGGCGTCCGCCGAAGCGTCGGCCGAGGAGCCGGCAGAGAACGCGGAAGAGGCGGCGTCGCAGGCCTGAGAACGCCGGAAATCGGGCCCCGGAGCCAGCTTGACAGCGGCGAGGGGCCGTCTCTACAATGCCCGGCCTTAACCCCGGGGCCCGTTCTGACGGGCCCCGATTTTTCAGGGCGGACGACGATTGTCGGAGCGGCTTTTGCCGCGAAAACAACGGGTTACAGGACTCGAGTCCCCTGACCCGGCGTTGGCCTCCGAACCCGACATCTGGGCCGAAACGGCACAGCGGTCGGGTGCGCGCGCGTAAGGGCGCCGCAGAAGTGACGATTTGTCGATTTGAATGCAGGAGCGGCGCGAGCCGCGGAACAATAAAGAGAGGCCAATGGCCACGGTCAATCAGTTAGTTAGAAAGCCGCGCACGACCAAGGCGGCCAAGAGCACGGTGCCGGCACTCGAAGCCAGCCCGCAGAAGCGCGGCGTCTGTA
>JBAUVS010000118.1:0-13630 GCA_049583345.1 Woeseiaceae bacterium | reverse complement strand
ATGCGTGATTACCTCGCATCGCTGGCGAAGATCAGGGCGCTGGCGTGTCAGGCCATCGCGCCCGGCCACGGCAACCTGATCGAGGACCCGCGGCGTGCGATCGACCGGCTCGTCAGGCACCGCTACGAACGCGAGGCGGCGGTCGCCGCCGCGATGGCCGAACATCCCGGCCTGTCTGCGCGGGAACTCGTCCCGCACGTCTACCGTGACGTCGACTCGACGCTCCACGGCTGGGCCGAACGATCGCTGCTGGCGCATGCGTTGAAACTGGCGGGGGACGGTGTGGCCCACTCGGACGGCGGCCGCTGGAGCATCCGGTCTTGATATGACGTCCGAGTTCGAATAGCGTACACGGTCCCGATCGAGAGACCGCTGCAATGACCTTCGTCGTCACCGAAGCCTGCATCAAGTGCAAACTGACCGACTGTGTCGAGGTCTGTCCGGTGGATTGTTTTCACGAAGGGCCGAACTTCCTCGTGATCGACCCGGAAGAGTGCATCGACTGCACGCTGTGCGAGCCGGAATGCCCCGTCGAGGCGATCTTCTCGGAAGACGAGCTGCCTCCCGGCCAGGAACAGTTCCTCGAGATCAATGCCGACCTGTCACAGAAGTGGCCGGTCATCACCGAGATGAAAGACCCGCCGCCCGACGCCGACGAATGGCGCGAGGTCAGGGACAAGCTGAAATACCTGGAACGCTGACGCGCCGCCGCACTCCTCACTCGTAGCCGAGCAGGGCGCGCAATCCCGGTGCCGTGTGATCCACGAGCTTCTTCTGGATATGGGGGAGCTCGTCGGGGATGTCGAAGGCGGGCCCTTCGAGATTCTCCCTGGCGGTGCCGCTCTGCTTGCGGTCCGACCCGACCCGGACCCGTTCGCGCCAGTCGGCAGGCAACGCGTCCACGCCGCATTTTGCGAGCAGACTCGCGAAGTAGGCTTCCGCGGCGTCCGACTCCAGGTCCTTCAGGTTGGCGAGCAGATCCTCGAAATGAACGATCTCGGCCTTCGTGCCGAGCCAGCCGACGGCGTTGTACAGGAAGATCTCCTGCAGGTTCGGCGCCTTCTCGTGGATGCCCAGGATCATCATGTTCATGACCTCGTCGACGGCGACGCGGCCGCTCTTCAGGTGTTCCAGCGAACCGCGGAAGTTGTCCGACAGGAAGAAACGCGCCCGCGCCAGCACCCAGTCGTAAGGATCGCGTACGAGCACGGTGTGGCGGACCTCGCGCAACGCGATCGCGGCGTCGTCCGAGAACAGCAGGTGACCCCAGCTCAGGTACGGTTTCTCCGTCGAGAATGCGGCGAGGTGCTGGCGCAGGACGGGGTGCTGGATGAACATCGCGTGGTACTGCTGCTCGACGGGGACGAACATGCGCACGATGTTGCGCATCAGGTGCGTACCGCATTTCGGGACGCTGTTCAGGAACGCGGGAACCTTGAGCGGCGCCTGAACAAAATTCGCGTTGAGGTCGTTGAGCGTATCGCCGCGGGCAACTACGGTCGGCATGGCGGATTCCGATCCAGGTACATTGCGTTCATTGTAAAGCGTTACAGACCAGAGTGCCGGCTTTCGCCGGCACTCTGGTTTCTGTCTCTTGGACGATTTCCTAGTCGAACGACATCGTGAGGTTCAGGAAGTACCGCCGGCCCAGCCAGTCGTATTGTGTATAGAAGGCCGAGCGACCGGCCGTGTTCAGCACTCCGCCGAGGGTCGAAACCTGCGGCGGCTCGGTGTCCAGGACGTTGTTGACGCCGAGGATGATCCGAAGTTTCTGGTCGTCCATGTAATAGGTGGCCGAGAGGTCGTGATACCAGACGGCATCGGCATCCAGCACGCGATAGACCGTCTCCCCGCGGTACAGCGCTTCGGGTCCGCCCTCGTCCTTGTAGTTGCTCACCGAGCCCGTGTAACGCGCGCCCCAGAAGAACGACCAGTTCCCCGTGTCGTATGTCGTCCAGACGCGGCCGACCAGCTTGGGATTGCCGAAGCGGCCGAGGTCGTTCCGGACGGTGTCCGCGAACAAGGCAGTCGTGCGATCCAGTTGCTTGGTGAACTGCGTGTCGATCAGCAGCGACCCGGGACCGATGTCCCTGCTGTATCGGATCGAGACGTCGTAGCCCTTGCTGATCTGCGTCGCGATGTTGATGTACGCGTCGTGCACGTTGCCGATGCCGCCGTTGAGCCCCGACCGGTCGAACAGGTCGCAGAGCGGATCGTTCGGATAGAACTGCGAGTCGTAACATTCGTGGACGATGGATTGCGGGCCGAGCTGATCGACCTCGTCGTCGACCTCGATATCGAAGTAATCGATGGAGAAGCTCAGGTCGGCGAACGCAGGCTGCCAGACGAAGCCGTAGGTATTGGCGACCGACGTCTCGGCCTTGAGCAGGCCGAGGCCGCCGCTGCTGATCACGGTCGCCGTGATCGATCCGCCCGTGTAATCGGGCGGCAGGCCGCCCGGGTAGTCGGGCGCGCTCGTGTCGGCGGCGCAGTTATCGGCGATCCGTTGCGTGATGACGCCGGCATTGAGCTGGTTCTGCCAATCGATACAGGGATCGATGTTGCCCTGCCGGACGAAAGACGTCTCGTCGGCCAGGTACAACTCGAACAGGGCCGGCGTGCGGAACGACGTGCCCCGGCTGGCACGGAGCTTGACGCTGTCGGTGATGTCCCAGTTGAGCCCGACCTTGTAGGTGTTGCCGCTGCCGTAGGTGTCGACGTCCGTGTAGCGCGTCGAGGCCGTCAGCGTCAGGTCCTGGAAGCCTTTCTTGTCCGTCAGGATCGGCACGTTGACCTCGCCGAATACGGCCTTGGTCGTCTGGTCGCCCTTCGTGATGCCTGCCGACGACAGGCCCCAGCTGTTGTCGGCGAGCGTCTGCTCGCCGGGGACGTCGTTGATCTCGTCGGTCTGGTAGTGGGCGCCGACGGCGATGCCCAGCGGACCGGCCGGCATCTGGAACAGGTCGCCGGAAACGTAACCCTCGACGGACGACTGCTTGTAGACCGTGTTGCCGACGTCGACGCCGAACAGGAAGTCCTGCATGGCCGGAGAGATATTGCCCGCCAGGAACTGCGGGTCGAGCCACGGGATGTCCTGGCACGGCACGCCGCGAACGGACGTGGGGATGCCGGCGCAGGAATTTTCGCCGCCGCCGTAGTCATAGAGCCAGTTCTGGTCGTAGATCGAGTCGCCGTAGATGATGTCCTGCTTGTACTCGCCGTCGGAATGGCTGTACTGGTAGGAGACGTCGTAATTCCAGTTCGCGTTGAAATCGCCGCGCAGCCCCACGAGGTAACGCTGATAGTCGACGGTCGTCGTGTTGTCGTAGTGATCGGTGATCGGCGTCGGGCTGAGCCACTGGGCGCCTTCCCAGCCGGCGCTGAGCGGGTTGGGCGAACCGAACGGATTCGACTCGTTGTAGATGTATCCCCAGAACTGGCGGTAGCCGTTCGAATGGGACCTGTGCCGGTTCAGCAGCACCTCGGTATACATCGTCATGGAATCGCCGATGTTGAGCTCGCCGTCGCCGAAGAACGTGTATTTCTTGATGTCCGGCACCATGGACGACGCGTCCTGGAACGGATGATCCTCGTTCGTGACGGCGTCGCTCTGGCGGTCGTAGTTGACGAGATACCAGCCCGGCGGTGTGACGAGGTAATCCGGATTGTTGGGATCGACCGCGATGGGCGGGATGTACTGGCCCAGGTCGCCGTCGTAGTCGTACTGCGCCAGGGTGAATCTCGACGTCGGCACGTTGCCGCCAGGGCCCTGGTAGTCGTACAGCCAGACCTGGCCCCAGGGCAGGTCCCGGCAGGCCGGCTTGCCCGTCCGCGGGTCGATGACGTCGGCGCGGTTGCCGTTGGCGTCGAAGATGTACTGCTCGGTGCAGCTGAAATACTTGCGGTCGCCGAGCTTCAGTTCGGCTTCGTGGTCGTAGTCGAAGGTCAGGCGGAAGTCACCCCAGTCGCCCTCGCGACCCCAGGTCGCGCTGAGGCGCGATTCCTTACCGCCCGATTGACCCGGCTGCATGAAGTAGCCATCGATCGAGCCGCCGTTCTCCTTTTTCGTGAAGATGTTGACGACACCGGCGACCGCATCCGATCCGTAGATCGACGATGCGCCGTCCTTCAGGATCTCGATGCGCTCGATAGCCGCGAGTGGAATGACGTTGAGGTCGAACGACGACACGCCGCCGCGCGTACCCGCCGGACCGGCGCGGCGCCCGTTGATCAGCGTCAGCGTGCGGTTGGCACCCAGGCCGCGCAGGGACAGCGTCGATACGCCCTGGCCGCCGTTCTGGACGAAGGCCGTCGAGGTGGCGGCCGTGACCTGCGGAGCGCCGGCCGCGACCGTCGTCGATTGCAGGAGCTTGCCGAGATCCGATACGCCGGACGGCGCCGCTTTTTCGGTCAGGACGACGTCGATCGGCGACGAACTCGAGAAGGTGTCCTTGCGGATACGCGAACCGGTGGTGACGATCTCCTCCATCGGTTTCTGGTCGGTCTGCTTTTCCTGATCGGTGACTTGCGAGTCCTGTGCCGACGCATGGGAATACGCGCCGATCGAACTGGCAGCGATGGCAAGGCTGATCGCCCGCGCCAGCGGCTTGGTCTTATACATCTGTCGTTCCCCTTATGCTTTTACCCGTCTGTTGGGTATCTTTATTGCGTACTGCGGTAACGTTGCCTCGACGACCGCGTAGCGGCGGCGGGACATCGCCGGTCCGATGCCGGCTTGTCGTTGCCGGTCTGTTGCCCAGTGTACACATTACGATTCTCCTGCTCCAATAACCATTGATTACAAAGGTCGAAACGCCTTATGTGGAAATCCGGAAGTGTTGCGAAAATGGGACTACCATGACGACAGAGTCCCAGCGAATCCTGATCGTCGGCGGCGGTTCGGCCGGATGGATGGCCGCGGCCTACCTGAATGCGACCCTGAACCGGCGCGGCCTGCGGGCGGCGGAGATCGCACTCGTGGAGTCGAAAGACGTACCGAGGATCGGCGTCGGCGAAGCGACGATACCGAACATCAATCATCTGCTGGCCGTGATCGGCATCGACGAGACGTCGTTCATGAGCGCCGTCGACGGGACGTTCAAGCAATCGATCCGGTACGGCAATTGGTTACATAATACCGGTGAGCACTATCATCACCCGTTCAGCCGATTCAACGTCGTACCGATCGACTACACGGGCCAGGACTGGCTGCGGAGCGACCGATCGATCCCTTTTATCGAGACGGTGTCGGCGCAGCCCCTGATCTGCGAGCTGGGTCTTGCGCCGAAGACGGCCGACGGACGTTCCTTCGGCACCGCGCTGACCTACGCGTTTCATATGAATGCGTTGAAGTTCGCCGACTATCTGACCGATCACGCGACAGCTCGCGGCGTGACGCACTATCTCGACCACGTGGTGGACGTCGAGATGCTCGACAACGGTTATATCGGTGCCGTGAAGACGCGCGACGGGCAGCGCATCGAGGCCGATCTGTTCATCGACAGCACGGGATTCGGCGCACAGTTGATCGGCAAGCGGCTGGGCGTCCCGTTCATCGATTGTTCCGACTGGCTGCTCTGCGACCGTGCGGTGACGATGCACGTCGACTACGAGCACCACTATCCGGGATTCGTCCGGCCGTTTACGACGGCGACGGCGCTGTCGAGCGGCTGGGTTTGGGACATCCCGTTGCAGACCACGCGATCCCTCGGTTACGTACATGCCAGCGCATTCCTGTCCGAGGCCGACGCGGAACGGGAGCTGCGCGCTTTCGAAGGCCCGCATGCCGATACGCTGCCGAGCCGCGTCGTCAGATTCAGGACGGGGCGCCGGGAGAGAGTCTGGGCCGCGAACTGCGTCGCTATCGGCCTGGCCGGGGGATTCGTCGAACCGCTCGAGTCGACCGGGCTCTACCTGAGCGACCTGGCCAGCGTGTTGCTGGCCGAGCACTTCCCCTATACGCGCGACTACGAAGCAATGGCTTTCCGCGTCAACCGACTGCTCGCCGATCGGTACTACGAAATCCTGGACTTCATCAATATGCACTACTGCCTGTCGCAGCGGCAGGATTCGCCGTTCTGGCGCGAGGTGCGACAGCCCGAACGGATCAACCCCCGGCTGCAGGCCAAGCTCGAATACTGGCGCAAGAAGCCGCCGTCGCCATCGGACTTCCAGGACTCGTTCTTCCCGGGCCAGCCGCTGGAGCCGCTGGCCGCCGGCGACGGGCAGGCCGATCACAGGACGCCCATCGATACTGCCGGTCTCTGGGGACACACCAGTTACGAAGCGATCCTCTATGGCATGGACTACCTGCGCCAGGAATGTGACGACTGGTTCGGCACACAGCGGCCGCGCACGCAACTGCTGCGCCGGGTCCTCGCGACCGTCGAAGCCGGGAGACGACAGCTGCCGCCGCACGCGGACTGGCTGGTTCACGTGCTGGGTATGCAAACGTGGCCCGTATCGTCGGGCCAACGGCGGTAACCGACCGATGCGGAGCCTGCGAGCGAGCATTGTCCGCGGTTGTACCGGTGCCTATTTCGCGCTGATCGACCGCCAGCGTGCGGATGTGCGCGTCATGCGGCGGCGCTGGGATCTGCTCGGCAGGTTCCTGCGTACTGCGGCCGGCGTCGCGGTCACGCGTGCCGAGGTCGCTGGCCTTGCCGTCGAGTGGTTGCTGCCGAAACGGTCGCGTACGCCGGGCGTGCTGTTGTATCTGCACGGCGGCGCCTACGTGATGGGAAGCTGTGCAACGCACCGGCGACTCGTCAGTCACATCGCCAGGTCGGCGGGAATCCGCGCCGTCGTGCCCGAGTACCGGCTGGCGCCGGAGCATCCGTTCCCCGCGGCGCTCGAGGACAGCGTCGGCCTGTACCGGATGCTGCTCCGGGACGGCCATGCGCCGCAGCACATCGTAATCGCCGGCGATTCGGCAGGGGGCGGGCTGGCGCTGGCGACGCTGCTGGCCTTGCGGGCCGCAGGTGACGAGTTGCCCGCGGCGGCGTGCCTGTTGTCGCCGTGGCTGGATCTCGCGGGCACCGGCGAGTCGATCACGACGCATGCCGCGAGGGACCCGTGGTTCGATCCGCGCGACATGCCCATGGTCGCCGCGTATTACTGCGCAGCCGAGCGCCTGCGCGAGCCGCTCGTTTCCCCCGTCTATGCGGACCTGTCATCACTGCCGCCGTTGTACATTCAGGTCGGTTCCGACGAGATACTGTTGAGCGATTCCACCCGGGCGGCCGACAAGGTCCGCGATGCCGGCGGCGATGTCGAGATCGAAATCTGGCCGGGCATGTGGCACGTGTTCCAGGCGTTCGTCGGCCAGATGCCCGAAAGCCGCGCGGCGATCGAGGGCATCGGAGACTTCATCCGGCGCAGGCTCGCGCCGGAACGCGATTCAGAATCCTGATTGTCGCTGCGAATCGTCGTACATCTTCGTCAGGAATGAGCGGATCGCCGATTCGCCTTCCTCGCGTGTCATCAGTCGCTGTTTCTCGAGCAGGACGGCCATGTCCTTGACAGAGCGCTTGCCGTCGATGAGCGACATGATGAAGGCGTAGATCTGCGTCGTCATGGCCTGGCTCCTGAACGCCGGCGTGAGTGGCACCGGTTCGGTGCCTGTCACGATCCAGTCCGGCAGGGCGCGATGCCGCGGCGGCGGATCCGTCGCGCGCTCCCTGTAAGCCGAGAACGTGAAAACGCGTTCCCGCCGGCCGTGGCGACTGGCCGGCGAGCACATGTAGGGGATGGACTGCTCGGACACGTAAGGGTCACTGAAGCCGGCCTCGGACACGATCGCCCGGGTTTCCTCGGGGCTGTACCGGCGTGCCCGCTCGGGATGTGCGAATGCCAGGGAACCGAAATTGACCCAGCGACCGTCCGGCTTCAGGAGCCGGTTGATCCTGGCCGCGAAGACCGGCAGATCCTCGGTGACGATGTCGATCAGCCAGGGCGTGACGACGGTGTCGAAGACTTGCGCCGCGAACGGCGGTCGCAGGGCATCTCCGGCAACCAGGTGAAAACCGTCGCGCACGGCTTCCGGCGCGGCGAGCGTGCGCAGCACGGCATCGTCCTCGAGCGTCTTCGGCGCGATGGGAAATTCGTACATCTTGAGACTTTTGCCGCCCGTGACCGCTTTCGCGATCAGCAGTAACAAGGGATTGAAATCGAGCGCGGTCGTGGTCGTGGTCGAGACGCCACCGGACATGTGCAGGTCGTAGGCGAGCCGGCAGGCGCCGGCGCCCAACACGAGGGTGTTGCCGAGTTCGGCGCTCTCGTGCAACACGGACTGCAGCTGTTTCAGCGACGCCCGGTTCTCCTCTTCGCCCCAGGCCCAGTCCCTGTGCACGTTTGCATAGTAGGTGTTGAGGCCCTGGTCGACGGGCAGGCGCGTCCGCAGCGCGAGGTAGCTCTCCTGTGTGCCGGCCAGCGCCTGCACGTCCAGCGGCTCGAGCAGCTTGCCGAGCTTGCGGCGATGCGAATCCACGGCTTTCCGGTAGCGCTCCAGCCTGCGGCGCGTGAGCGGCCGCAACTCCTCGTCGCTCAGTTCCGCGTCGATGCCGGCGATGTCACGCGCCAGCGTCTGCAGAGCGAAGTGAAGACGGCCGCGCCATTCGCCGAGCGCAGCTCGCGGATCGGCAAACAGCCAGGGTATGCCATCGACTGCCGGGAAATCGATCTTGCACGCCTCGCAAAGATAGCGGCCGTCTTTCGCCGACAGTGGCGTCTTGTCGCAACGCGGACAGGCGAGCAGGGTTTCGAGCATGCGGGGAGTATACCGATATGCCCGCCGATGTCTGCCCGGCGGGAATCGGGGGCACCGAAAAAATGCGGCCGGCCGGAAGGCCGGCCGGCCGCGACTTGCATAGCGACGAGCGCTATACGGGGTTGGCAATCGTTACGTTGCAGATCGGTGTGAATGCCGTCAGGCTGTCCAGCATCGTTGAATTTCCGAGACCGTTGCCCGGAAACGCGTTGGCGAACTGGTTCTGTTCGCCGTGCAGCGCCATGTAGTTGAGCAGCAGCGTGTTGACGAGCAGATTGACGTTGTTCGCGGCCGGTGTCGCTGCGCGTTGCACCGCGCCGCCGGCGTCCATGTAGCCGATCTGCTGGTGCAGGGCCTGTTCTTCCGGCGTTGCGCCCATGAGCGTGGCTCTTCGCCCGGGGTTGTAGACGAGGAAGAAGGCCGCGGCGGTCGAGGAGTTGTCGCTGGTCCACTCGCCCTTGCCGCGCCCCTCCGCCGTGTTGTCGATCGCGCCGTTCGACGACAGCGAACCGTCGCTGAACACGTAGATCATCAGCGGTACACCGACGCGTGCGGCGTACTCGAGGCAGGCGCCCATGCAGCGACCGGCGCGCTCGTCCTTGACTTCGCCTTCGGCCCGGCGGCCGCCGTGATAGTCGTAGCCGCCCAGTTCGATGCACCCGGCGCCGGCGTAGCCGTTGACGACCAGCTTCATGATGGCCGCCGTCTTGCGGAACTCGCGACCGTCCGTGTCGTTGGCGTTGAACTCCGCATCGGTGAAGATACCCGTCGGGCCGACGATCTGCGGATCGTCACCCGGGTCGATCGGCACGCCGCCGAAGCGGTCGGCGATGTCCGCCGACTTCAGGTAGCCGCAGCGAACCAGTTCCTTGATGACCGCATCACGCGAGATCTGCGTGTTGACCTGGTCCATCTTGAGGTCGGTGAGACGGTAGATCGACTCCATCACCGCCGTCGCGTCGTCCTTCGACAGGATACCGACGAGGTCGCCGGTATCGACGAGGTTGACGACGTCGGCCGGGCGGTCGACCTTGGTCGGCCTGAGACCCGGATCGTAGAGCGCCATCGGCGCCATCGAATTGCCGCCGGAGTCGGTGTTATCGGTGCCTGTCAGGGTCAGGATCGAGCCGTCGGCGCCGAGCCCGCCCGCGCCGGCCTTTGCGATGCCGTACAAGGGGTTGTGAGGATTGTTGCCGGTGTCGTTGTCGGACCGCGCCGGGATGACGGCGCCGTTGATGAACGCCTCGTTGCCCGGCGTCAGACTGTTCAGGATGCCACGACGGAATGCGCTGTCGAGATGGAAACCCAGGCCGAGGTCGAAGTTGGCGTAGGGCAGCTGCAGCGTGGCGTCGGTGAGCCCCGGCACCATGTCGCCCGGCAGCCCCTGCGTCCTGTAACCCGCGGTCGACAGGAAATCCTGCTGACCGCCTTCCTGGCCGATGAGGACGTTGGAACCCGCGATGTTCGCACCGCCGGCGAGATCGAAGCAGATGAACGGGATCTTGCCGGCGCCGTTGGTAGCGATCCCGCACGGATTCTGCAACAGCCCATCGAGATCCGGCGACAACGCGGCGAGCGCCTCGCGCGGATTCGCGAACAGGCTGAGGATGCCGCCGCTGGTCGCATACGCCGCGCCGCTCAGGAAGCCCTGCGCCACGAACTGCCGCCGCGTGACCGGCCGCGGATGGTCTCCGTGGCGCTGCGGCGCGTCGTAGTGCCGTGCATTGCGTGTCTTAGGCATGGTCGTCTTCCTTTCCTTGGTCCTGTTCTTACTGGATGAGTGTCGCGGCGCTGCCGAGCATGGCCGCGCATACGCCCTTGGAGATCGCCCTCGTGTCGCTGCCGCCGGCGAGCAGGCGGTCGACGAGGTTGTCCGGTCGCCCGCCGGCAGCCTGGAACGTCGCGAGCTCGGTGTGCACGGCGGCATAGGCCGGCTGGGTCGCGAGACCGGTGCCCATGATCTTGTCGATCAGGGGCTGTACGAAGGCATCGCGATTCGCCGACGAGAACGCCGTCGCTGCCGGGTCATTGAAGTTGAAGCCCGGGAAGTACGTATTTGCGGCCGGGTTCGGATTCGCATTCGAACCGATCAGCGCGTCACAGTACGCGATCGCGAGCTGCGCTATCGCGACCTGGTGTGACGACAGGAACGTGTTGATGTCCTCCACCGCCGGCAGCGACTGACGCAATTCCTGGTACGTCACGTCGACGTTCTGGTAGTTCGTGCGTTCGACGCCGAGTACGGAACCGAAGGTCGCATCGATCTCGTCGAAGGTCCGGATGCCGATCCGGGACGCGGGATCGAGATTGTTCTGGGCGATGACCGCAGTCGGGTCCGGCTGGCGCGCGAACGTGTTGCCGCCGAGTTCGTCGAACGTGAGGAAGAACTCGTCGTTGTCAGGTCCCTTCTCGAGCGGCAGCACCGCGCCGACCGACGAGAGCGGCTGGCCGAGTTCCCCGAATTCGGAGGCGCTCAGCGTCTTGTTCATGGTCGCATACGTCTGGCCGACCTTGCCCTCGATGCCGTTCATCGCGATCCGCATGCCGCGGAGCGGGATGCCTTCCGGCGTCGAGCCGTCCAGCGTGACGAAATGCGGCTCCTCGAACAGGTACGCATAGCTGTCGTACTGCTGCACCTGGAACAGGATGTAGGACGATTGCGGCGCCGCGTTGATGCGGTCGGAGATATCGAACAGCATGAAGAATTTTTCGCCGACGCCGGCATCGTAGTTCTGCTGGATCTGCTCGGGCGTCAGCGCCCGACGATGTATTGCGGCGAGGCGGATCGTGCCTTCGAACGGACGGTCGCCGGAGGCCTCGTTGCCGAGTACCAGCGCGAACGTGTCCTGCCAGTCGACCAGCGTGCCCCCGGGTACCGGATCGGTGTTCGATACCAGATTGCCGTTGACGTAGATCTTGCGGCCATCGATCGGGTTGTAGGTCGCGACGACATGCTGCAGCGTCGCCTGCAGGACTTCGTCCGCATCCGGGGTCGACAGCGCGGGATCGCCGTTCAGGCCGGTCTCCGTGCTGCGCAGGCGGAAATCGTAGTTGTACAGCGTCTGCTGCAGCGTGACGTTGCGGGCATCGACGCCGGCCGAGTAGCTGACGATACGTGCCATTTCCTGGGTGACGTTGGCCGGGATCACCCAGGCCTCGATCGAGAATTCCCCGGAATCCTGCAGCACGTCGTAGATCTTGCGGCTGGCGGTCGTGGAACCCTGTGCCTTGCCGCCGTGCGTGGTGATGCCCCAGCCGCCGTACCAGGTGACTTCCGGCGAAAGGTTCAGATCGATCGCCGGATCGACGCCGCTGGTGTCGTAGGCGATGGTGCCGTTGCCGGTCTTGAACTCCCACAACGCAATCTGCGCGTCTTCAAAGCGGTGGCCGCCGGACGCGAGCGTGCCGTCGACGAGCCGGAGCGCCTTGCTGTAGATCAGGTTCGGATCGACGGTCGTCGGCGTAATGCTATTGGAGAACGCCGTGATCGCGTCTTCCATCTCCTGTGCGTTGGCGGCGCAATCGCTCCAGCAGTTGTGGGACTCCGAGCGCAGGCGGATGACGAGACGCGAATTCGCCGGCGTGTCCAGATTGATTTTCGGCTTGGCGGCGTCATAGGCGGACGCGACGTCCGGATCCGCGAAGTACGGCTGGATCGGATTGGCGGATTCCGAACTGTGGCAGTTCGAGCAATGTACCGAGAGGATCGGCGTATGCAGATACGACGCGAACGCACTCGGATCGTCCGGGAAGTTCTTGCTCGCACCGGGGTCCTGCTCCGGCGGCGCGGTGAGGATAATCTCGCGTCCGCCGCCGGCCGCTTCGCCGACCCAGTTCTCGATCCAGGTCGTGAGGATCGTCGCGCAGACGCCGGGGTCGTCGACCCAGCAGTTGTGACCGCCGCCGACCTTCTCGACGATGCGCGAAGCCGCCGGCTCCTGCGCGTCGACGACCGTCAAAGCGGCATCGTAGGCCATGTTCACGTCGTCGGTGCGGACGAACATCGGCACCTGGCCGACGCTCTGATTGTGGCAGTTACCGCAGCGGTCGCTGGTCTTGGCATTCGACCAGAACTCCTGCTGGAACTTGAGGACATCCGCGTCGCGGGCAACCGGCCCGGAGTACGGGGCATTGCCCGTCGGGCCGCCGTTCGGCGGCGGCAAGGTCGTGGTCTCGGCGCCGCCTCCGCAGGCGGCCAGCGTCATCGCCGCGAGGCAGCCGAGGAATGCGAGCCTGAACGTGCGGCCGTCGTTGCGGTCGATCGGAGCCATCTGCACGGTAAATCCAGTTACCTTGTTCATTGATCAGTCTCCTACTGGCCCATGCAGTACACGGCGGTCTCGGCGAAGACGTCTTTCATCCGATAGCCAAGCGTGGTCATGAATTGCGAAGTCAGGTCGTCGACCATCTGCCGATCGGCCGCATCCTCGGGTGCGCGCAGGCAGACTGCCTTGAACACCTTTTTCACCTGGCAAGAGGCGAATGCCCGGCTGTTGCCGAGCTCCTCGCCGAGGGATTTGGCGCCGTGGCCGGAGCCGGGCAGCGAAGGGTCGAAGCCCAGGTAGGCGTTCTGCCCCTCGCGCCAGCGATTGAGCCAGAGGTCGTCGGTCGTACGAAAGCCCTGCGGGAAATTCAGGTCGTTATGGAAATATTTCTCCTGCACGACCCCTTCCGTGTACTCGATGCGGCCGGCGGCTTCGTCGTAGTTGTAATACGCGAAGGCGCCCGCGAGCGGATCGAGGCCGGCGTGGCAACCGATGCAACTGTTGAGGAACAGGCGGCTGTCGCCACCGGGGCTGCGACTCACATCCTGTCGGATCCAGTCCGGGGGCAGCTTGGTGTCGTGCATCTGCTCCATGTCGT
>JBAUVS010000117.1:0-12278 GCA_049583345.1 Woeseiaceae bacterium | reverse complement strand
GAGTTCACCAGCACGCCTTTTTCGGTAAACGCGCCCGCATCGATGTCGATCGCCGAGCCGTCGGCGGGCGCGATCACCTGTTTGACGGGCAGCTTGTGCTTCTTTGCGAATTCGAAGTCGCGCTCGTCATGGCCGGGCACGGCCATGACGGCACCGGTGCCGTAGCTCATGAGCACGAAGTTTGCGACCCACAGCGGCACCTCGGCGCCCGTCAGCGGATGCACCGCGGAGATACCCAGCGGCATGCCCTTCTTTTCCATCGTCTCGATCGTCGCTTCGGCCGCCCCGGTCTTCTTGCACTCCTCGACGAAGGCCGCCAGCTTCGCATCGGCGGCCGCGGCCCTGGCGGCCAGCGGGTGCTCGGCGGCGACGGCCATGTAGGTCACGCCGAACAGGGTGTCGGGACGGGTCGTGAAGACGGTCAGCGGTTCGTCTTCGCCGACGACGTCGAATGCGAGTTCGAGGCCCTCGGAACGCCCGATCCAGTTGCGCTGCATCGTCTTGACCGAATCCGGCCAGCCGGGCATGCGCTCCAGTTCCCCGAGCAGTTCGTCGGCATAGGCGGTGATCTTCATGAACCATTGCGGGATCTCGCGGCGCTCGACGAGCGCGTCCGAACGCCAGCCGCGGCCGTCGATGACCTGCTCGTTCGCGAGCACGGTCTGATCGACCGGGTCCCAGTTGACGATCGAGTTCTTGCGGTAGACGAGACCTTTCTCGAACATCCGCGTAAACAGCCACTGTTCCCAGCGATAATACTCCGGCTTGCAGGTCGTGATCTCCCGGCTCCAGTCGTAAGCATAGCCGAGCCGTTCGAGCTGACCGCGCATGATGGCGATATTCTCGTAGGTCCATTTCGCGGGCGGCACGCCCTGCCGGATCGCGGCATTCTCGGCCGGCATGCCGAACGCATCCCAGCCCATCGGCTGCAGCACGTGCTTGCCCTGCATGCGTTGGTAGCGCGCGATGACGTCGGAGATCGTGAGCACCCGCACATGACCCATGTGCAGCCTGCCGCTGGGATACGGGAACATCGTCAGGCAGTAGAATTTCTCGCGCTCCGGATCCTCGTCGACTTCGAAGCAGCGCCGCGCCTGCCAGTATTCCCGGGCGCGCTCCTCGACGATATCCGGTCGATAGGGTGTGCTCATCGGTGTCAGTTGAATGCGGGCTGCGAAAACCCGCAAGCCTACCTCAAGACGGTCGGGTTCGCAGCCAGACCGCGGCGATCGCCAGCAGGCACAGGATGACGACCGGCCGGTTTCCGGTCGCGGCATAGGGCGTCGAGCCGCGCCGCGGCTCGACGCTCCTCGTCATCGTGGTCGGTTTGAACTGCGGCCCCGTCTCCAGCACCTCGCCGTCCGGGCCGATGAACGCGCTGATGCCGGTATTGGTCGCCCGGACCGTGGCGCGACCGACTTCGAGCGCGCGCATACGCGCGATCTGGAGGTGCTGGTGTGGCGCGATGGAATCGCCGAACCACGCGTCGTTGCTGACGTTGACGAGCAGGCTCGCCGCCGGCAGTGCGTACAGCTGCTCGGCGCCGTAGGCGTCCTCGTAACAGATCGCCACGGCTAGCCTGACGCCTTCGGGCGTCTCGATCAGCGGCTGGTCCTCGCGGCCGGCAGCGAGATCGCTGTGCGGCAGGTTCAACATCCGCATCCATTCGCGGACCCGGGCCGGGACCGGGAAGTATTCGCCGAAAGGCACCAGGTGGCGCTTGCGGTAGACCTGCCGTGCACCGCCGTCCAGGGCGAACACGCTGTTGTAGATCTGCACCTCGTCTCCGGGTCCGTCGGCCCTTTCCAGGATGCCGAGCAGGATCGTCTGGCCCGTCTCGTGGGCATCGGCATTGAGCGCCGACAGGTAGCCCTCGACGCGGTCGGAGACCGACGGGATCGCAACCTCGGGCCAGACCACGATGTCGCTGCCCCGCGCGCGCAGCGTCTCCCCGAGGTAGTACTCCAGCGTGGGCCGGAACTGCTCCGGCAGCCACTTGCGATCCTGCGGGACGGCACCCTGGATCAGCGTCACCCTGAGCGGCGGGCCGGCGGTTTCGGTCCAGTCGATCGTCCGCAGTATCCCGCCGACGAGCCACGGCAGCACCGCGACGGCCACGGCGATCAGCCGCGCGCGGCCCCGCAGGTGCAGGACGACCAGTACCGCCGTCGTGCTCAGCAGCAGCATCGCCGTGACGCCGTACACGCCCGCGACCGGCGCGACGCCGGCGAGCGGCCCGTCGATCTGGCTGTAACCGAGCGCAAGCCACGGGAAGCCGGTCAGTACCCAGCCCCGCAGCCACTCGACGAGGACCCAGCACGCCGGGGCCACCGCGAGCAACAGCCAGGGCTCGCCGCCGGCCAGCCAGCCGATCAGCCAGCCGGCGAGGCCGAGATACAGGGACATGATCAGCACGAGTCCGAACATCAGCAGCAACGCGACCCACACGGGCGCCTGGCCGAAGATCACCACCGAGATGTAGATCCAGTAGGTGCCGGACAGGAACTGGCCGAAGCCGAACCAGAACAGGTGCCGGCCCGCGTCGCGCGGCGACAGCGTCAGGCAGACCTGCAGCAGGGGCAGCAGGAGTAGCGGCAACAGCCAGTACCACCGGAACGGCGCGAAGGCCAGCGTCGCCAGGCAACCGAAGACGAAGAACACCGCCTGGCTGATCGCCGGCCGGTCCGCCGGCAACGTCAGGATCGTCGGCTTGCGCGGCACGCGTCAGCCGGCCCGCTGGACCTGAAGCGATTCGATACGGCGCCGGTCGGCCTTGACGACGGAGAACACGAACCCGCCGACGTCCACGGCCTCGCCCCGGCGCGGCAGGCGACCGAGCTCGTGCAGCACGAGACCGCCGATGGTGTCGTACTCCTCGTCCGGAAAATCACAATCGAAGAATTCGTTGAAGTCCTCGATCCGCGTCAGTGCCCGCACCGAGTAACTCGGCTTGCCGTCGCGATCGCCGTCGGGCCGGATGAACGCCGCTTCTTCCGGATCGTGTTCGTCGTCGATCTCGCCGACGATCTCCTCGAGCACGTCCTCGATCGTCAGGAGGCCGGCTACGCCGCCGTATTCGTCGACGACGATCGCCATGTGATTGTGGCTCGCGCGGAACTCCGCAAGCAGGGCGTTCAGTCGCTTCGACTCCGGGATGACGGCGGCCGGGCGCAGCAACTGGCGCAACGGCACGTGTTCCGAGCCGTTCTTCCGAAAGAAGCGGAGCAGATCCTTGGCGAGCAGGATACCCAATACCTCGTCCCGGTCGCCGCCGATGACGGGGAACCGGGAGTGTCCGGATTGTACTATCGTCGACAGAATCTCGTCGAAGTCCTCGTCGATATCGATGACGACCATGTGCGAGCGCGGCACCATGACGTCACGTACCTGGGTCTCGGACACCTCGAGCACGCCTGCCAGCATGCTCTTCTCTTCGGCATCGAGGTCGATCTCGGATTGTTGGATAAAGTCTTGGATCTCTTCGCGGCTCCAGGGATCACCCTTGATCGCGCGCTTGACGCGTGCGAACAATCCGGTGTTTCCCGTGCCGCTCGTACCTGGCGGTTTGTCGTTCATTGCACTCTGATAGTGCCTTACGGCGGGGCACAATAGTGTATCAGTAACCGGGGTTCAGGCCGTATAGGGATCCATCACATTTCCGGCGGCGAGGATGGCCACCTCGAGCGCCTCCATCTCCGCTGCGTCGGTGTCGTTCTGGTGGTCGAACCCCATGAGGTGCAGGGTGCCGTGTACCAGCATGTGACCCCAGTGGTCCTCGAGGCGCTTGCCCTGCGCCTTCGCCTCTTCGGCGACGACGCCGGCGCAGACCACGACGTCGCCGAGCGGCCGCCGGCTGCCGGCCGGCAGGCCATCGATGGGGCCGGCGGGGAATGACAACACGTTGGTGACCTTGTCCTGCTGCCGGTAGCGGCGGTTCAGCGCGCGGATCTCGTCCCTGTCGACGACGCGGACCGCGATCTCGACTTCGCCGGCATGGCCCGCCCGCGCCGCCGCCGCCTCGACCCAGTCCCGGATAACACGGTCTGCCGGGACGCCGCGGTCGCGGCTTACGACCTGCACGTCAACCTTTGTCACCGCTGTTGTCGTCGGCCTCGTAAGCTTCCACGATCTTCTGCACGAGGTGATGGCGGACGACATCCCGAGGCGTAAAGAAGGTAAACGAGATGCCAGCGACTTCCTCCAGGATGCGTACGGCGTTCTTGAGCCCGGATTCCTGCCGGGTCGGCAGATCGACCTGGGTCACGTCTCCGGTCACCACGGCGCGCGATCCGAAGCCGATGCGCGTGAGGAACATCTTCATCTGCTCCGCACTCGTATTCTGCGCTTCGTCGAGGATCACGAACGACTCGTTCAGCGAGCGGCCGCGCATGAACGCGAGCGGAGCGATCTCGATGACGTTGCGCTCGATGAGCCGGGTCACCCGTTCCGCCCCCATCATGTCGTAGAGGGCGTCGTACATCGGCCGCAGATACGGATCCACTTTCTGCGACATGTCGCCCGGCAGGAAGCCCAGCCGTTCGCCGGCTTCGACCGCAGGCCGCACGAGGACGATGCGCCGCACCGACTCGTGTTCCAACGCCTCGATCGCACAGGCGACGGCCAGGTAAGTCTTGCCGGTGCCGGCAGGGCCGATTCCGAACGCCAGATCGTGATCGCGGATGTTGCGCATGTATGCCGTCTGGTTCGCGCCGCGCGGACGGATGAGCTTGTAGCGCGTCTGGATCGACAGCCGCTCGGCACCGTCCTCGTCCCCGGCGGTGTCGGCCGGCGGATTGGGGTCGCCTTCCTTCATCACCGATTCCTGCAGCAACATGTGCACGCGCTCGGGATCGAGGCGTTCGTGATCGGTCATGCGGAACAGCGATTCCAGCACGCTGCTGCCGATCGCGGCCGCACCGGGCTGCCCGGTGACGCGGAAGCGATTGCCGCGACTGGAGATCTCGACACCGAGCCGGCGTTCGATCTGACGCAGGTGTTCATCGAATTGTCCGCACAGGTTGGCCAGGCGGCTGTTGTCGGCGGGCTCGAGGACGACGTCCCGAGATATCTGAACGGAATTCAAGGCCAGAAAAGACTACCGCGATACGTGTTGCTTGGGAAGTGCGCCGTCGACCCCCCATCCTGCCGCGGCGCCCCGCCCTGCGGCGTCTTCCGCAGAGTCTTGACACAGGCGGCCCCGCAGGGAATTCGGTAACGCCTCGGTAATCTCGACGTCGGCGAACTGCCCGATCAGCGAGGCCGGCGCGTCGAAGTTCACCCAGCGCATGTTCTCGGTGCGGCCGGCCACCTGCCGGGTGCTCTTCTTCGAGCCCTTCTCGACGAGGACGCGCTGCCTCGTGCCGACCATGGACGCGCTGATCGCATGCGCCTGACGCCCGATGAGCGCCTGTAACCGTTGCAGGCGATCCTTTTTTATCGTCATCGGCGTGTCGTCGGCGAGACCGGCCGCCGGTGTGCCCGGCCGCGCGCTGTAGATGAAGCTGAACGACTGATCGAAGCCGACGTCCGCGACGAACTCCATGAGCGCCTCGAAATCGGCATCCGCCTCACCGGGGAAACCGACGATGAAATCCGACGACAGCGAGATGTCCGGGCGCACCGCCCGCAGCTTGCGTATCTTCTGCCGGTATTCGAGCGCGGTATGACCGCGCTTCATGCGGGCGAGGATCCGATCCGAGCCGTGCTGTACCGGCAGGTGCAGATAATTCGCCAGTTTCGGTACCTCGGCGAAGGCCTGGATCAGGCTGTCGGTGAATTCGACGGGGTGCGAGGTCGTGAAGCGGATACGCTCGACGCCGTCCACGGCGGCCACGTAGTAGATCAGCGTCGCCAGGTCGGCGATCTGGCCGTCGTGCATCGGACCGCGGTAGGCATTGACGTTCTGCCCGAGCAGGTTGATCTCACGCACGCCCTGGCCGGCCAGACCCGCGACCTCGGCGATAACGTCGTCGAAAGGCCGGCTGATCTCCTCGCCGCGCGTGTACGGCACGACGCAGAAGCTGCAGTACTTGCTGCAGCCTTCCATTACCGAGACGAACGCGGTCGGGCCCTCCGCCCGCGGTTCGGGCAGGCGATCGAACTTCTCGATCTCCGGGAACGACACGTCGATGACCGGCCGGCCGTCGCGGCGCACCGAGTCCACCATCCCCGGCAGTCGGTGCAGGGTCTGCGGCCCGAACACCATGTCGACGAACGGCGCGCGACGCGTGATGCCGTCGCCTTCCTGGCTCGCGACGCAGCCGCCCACGCCGATCAGGACGCCGGGACGCCGCTCCTTGAGCGGACGCCAGCGCCCCAGTTCGGAAAACACCTTCTCCTGGGCCTTCTCGCGGATCGAGCAGGTATTGACGAGTAGCAGGTCGGCCTCGCTTGCGTCGTCGGTCAGCTCGAAGCCATGCGATGCGCGCAGGACGTCCGCCATCTTGTCCGAGTCGTACTCGTTCATCTGGCAGCCCATCGTCCGGATGAAGAGTTTTTGCGGTCCTGCCATGGTCACCACGTGCCTGTAGGAGCGGCGCTTGCCGCCGCGACGGTCGCGCTGCAAGCAGCCCTCCTACTTGATGAATCCCATCGATTCCAGTTTGACGAGTATACGATGCGCCGCCAGGTCCGGCGTGATGTCCACCGTGTCGATGACCATCTCGGCGTTCTCCGGCACTTCGTAAGGATCTGAAATACCAGTGAATTCCTTGATCTTGCCAGCGCGGGCCATGGCATACAGGCCCTTGCGGTCGCGCTCCTCGCAGACCTCCAGCGGCGTGGCCACGTGCACCTCGATGAAGCCGCCCACCGGACTGATCATCTCGCGCACCGCACGGCGCGTCGCCGTGTACGGCGCGATCGGAGCGCAGATCGCGATGCCGCCGTTCTTGGTGATCTCGCTGGCGACGTAGCCGATACGGCGGATGTTGAGGTCGCGATGTTCCTTGGAGAACCCGAGTTCGCTCGACAGGTTCTTGCGCACGATGTCGCCGTCGAGCAGGCTGACCGGCCGGCCGCCCATCTCCATCAGCTTGACCATCAGCGCGTTCGCGATCGTCGATTTGCCGGAGCCCGAGAGGCCCGTGAAGAATACGGTGAAGCCCTGCTTGTGGCGCGGGGGGTGCGTGCGCCGCAGTTCCGCGACCACGTCCGGGAACGAGAACCACTCCGGAATATCGAGGCCTTCCTGCAGGCGTCGGCGCAACTCGGTGCCCGAGATGTTCAGCACCTTGTCGTCGTCGCTGGTCTCGTCGATCGGCACGTACTGCGCGCGATTCTCTGCGTAGACCATCAGCCGGAACGGCACCATGGAGATGTCCAGTTCCTCTTCGTGCTGCTTCAGGAGCTCCTGCGCGTCGTAGGGGCCGTAGAAATCGTTGCCCTTGCTGTCCTGGCCGGGTCCTGCGTGATCGCGTCCGACGATCAGGTGCGTGCAGCCGTAGTTCTTGCGGATGATCGCGTGCCACAAGGCTTCGCGCGGGCCGCCCATGCGCATGGCGAGCGGCAACAGGCTCAGCATCGTGGTCTGTTCCGGATAGCGGTCGAGCAGGTGCTCGTAGCAGCGCACGCGCGTGTAGTGATCCACGTCTCCCGGCTTGGTCATGCCGACGACCGGATGGATCAGCAGGTTCGCCTCGACGTCGCGCGCAGCCCTGAGCGTCAGCTCCTGGTGCGCCCGGTGCATCGGATTGCGGGTCTGGAAGGCGACGACCTTGCGCCAGCCCAGCTTCCGGAAGCGCTTGCGCATCTCTCCCGGCGACTCGCGCAGGTGTTTGAAATCGTAGTGTGTCGGCGCCTCGATGCCGCGCAGCCGGCCGCCGACATACACCGGTCCGGCGACGTGGTTCAGGTAGTACACCGCGGGGTGCTTCTCGTCCGTGGTGCCGAAAACGTGCTTCGCCTCCGCTGCCTTGTCCGGCGTCCAGACGTCGCCGACCTCCAGTGTCGCAAGGATCACGCCCTCGAGATCGCGCAGCGCGATGCGATCGCCCTTCGAGAGGTCCTTCGCGAAGTCCTCGCTGACGTCCAGCGTGACCGGCATCGGCCACAGCACGCCACCGGCGAGACGCATCGACTTCACGACCGACTCGTAGTCGTCCTTGTCGAGGAAGCCTTGCAGCGGCGAGAACGCCCCGTTGAGGAGCAGCTCGACGTCGCATAGCTGCCTTTCGGTCAGGTTCCACGACACGTAGTTGCGGGCCGCCTCTTGCTCGGCCGCAGCGGCTTCGGCCGCCAGGTACAAGTCTTTCAATTCGCCGCCGTGCGGCTCTTTATAAGCGCCCATCTATTGATTTCCCGGGAAAAGGTCGCGGCGCAGGCTATAGGGAGCCCGCCCCGTGTGCAAGACCGTATTCGACAAAATACGGATCAGAAAGGAATATCGTCGTCGAAGTCGTCCGAACCCGACCCGGACGGCGCCGGTTCACTGCCCGGGCCCGGATCCTGGTTCATCGGCGCCGAGCCGCCGCCGCGGCCGCCGAGCATCTGCATTTCGTCGGCAATGATCTCGGTGGTCCAGCGGTCGTTGCCGTCGCGATCCTGCCACTTGCGCGTGCGCAGCTTGCCTTCGATGTAGACCTGGGAGCCCTTGCGCAGGTACTCGGCCGCGATCTCGGCGAGCCGGTTGAACATCGCCACGCGATGCCATTCGGTGCGATCCTTCTGCTCGCCGGTCTGCTTGTCCTTCCAGCTCTCGTTGGTCGCGACCGTGAAGTTCGTGACGGCCGAGCCGCTCGGCATGTAGCGGGTCTCGGGGTCCTGGCCGAGATTGCCAATGAGGATGACTTTGTTGATTCCGCGGGCCATAGCCGGTTCCCTGTCTTGAGAATGTCGTTTTTCCGGCCGTCAGCGGCCGGTGGGGGCGCCTATTGTAGTGCCTGCCCGGGCAAAAACCACCCCGATTTCCGGGCCCAAACCACCGAAAATGCCGTCTCCTGCTGGGCAATGTGGAACACCGATTGCAGGAGCGCTGCTCGCCAGCGCGACGGGTCGCGGCGGCAAGCGCCGCTCCTACAGGGCTTGCCAACGCCTTTTCCCACACCTTTTCCCTAGCTGTCGTTGAAGCGGATGCCGGCGATTAGCCAGATCGCGGCAAGCAGGGCACAGACGAAGAAGACGTCGGCCGGACGCCCGGCCTCGAGAAAGCGGCCGCCGAGCAGCCCGCCGGCGAAAACTCCCAGGAACTGCGAACTCGAGAAGACGCCCAGCGAAGCGCCGCGGGCGTCGGCGTCGGCCAGCATGGATACGCGCGCCGGAAGCCCCGCCTCCAGGAAAGTGACACCCGCGAACAAAAGCGCGAGCGCGATGAACACCGGTACGATACCGATACCGAGGAAAGCCAGAATGAGCTGACCGGCAAGGATCAGCGCCACGGCGGCACTGATCGTCCATGCCTTACCCTGCCGTTCGTCGCTGATGATCAGAGGCACCGCACCGAGCAGCGAAACGACCATCGTGGCCGCAACGACTTCACCGTAGCCGCCCACGGTCAATTGAAGCTTTTTCGTCACCAGGAACGGCAGGGCGACGAACGTTGCGGTCAGCATGCAGTGCAGCAGGAATATGTATGCGTCGAGCCTCAGCAGATTGCTCCGGAACGCAGGCGCGAATTTCCACCCCTGGGGCACCAGCGGCACCGTGCCGCCTCTGGGCAGCGCCGCCAGCAGCCCGAGGCCGATCAGTGCGAACGAAGCGGCCAGCCAAAAGAGTGCGGGTACGCCGAATTGAGCCGCCACGGCGGGCCCGCCGCCGAACGCGATCAGGAAAGCAAGGCCGTATCCGACGCCGTAGAACGCCATCGAGCGGGTCCGCACCGCATCGCGGGTCGAATCCGCGATCAACGCCGACAGCGTGGCGGCGATCGCGCCGGCGCCCTGAATGAAGCGACCGGCAATCACGGCCCAGATCGTGTGGCCGACGGCCGCGAGGACGCTGCCGGCCGCGAACACCAGCAGGCCGCCGACGATCACCGGAATGCGCCCTATGCGGTCCGACAGCGCGCCGAGCGGAATCTGCAAGCCTGCCTGGGTCAGGCCGTAGGCGCCGACTGCCAGCCCGATCAGAATAGGCCGGTGACCGGGCAGCTGGGCCGCATAGAGCGCCAGAACCGGCACCAGCGAAAACAGGCCCACCGTACGCAGCATTGCGATCGAAGCGACGATCCCGACCGCGCGCTTCTCCTGCGGCAGCATCGGCGCGATTTTCTTGTCGGGGGCGGTACTCATTATCGGGGTGACTTTGCGCCGCACTCGCGGCGCGGCGTATATTAGCAGGTTGGCCGCTCAAAGCTTAGTTGCGATGCAAAAGACCATCGACATCCGCGGTGCGCGTACGCACAACCTGTGCAATCTCGATTTGAGTCTGCCGCGCGACCGCCTCATCGTGTTCACGGGCCTGTCCGGCTCGGGAAAGTCCTCGCTCGCGTTCGACACGATCTACGCGGAGGGACAACGCCGCTACGTCGAATCGCTGTCGGCCTACGCACGGCAATTCCTGTCCATGATGGAGAAACCCGACGTCGACCACATCGACGGCCTGTCGCCGGCGATCTCGATCGAGCAGAAATCGACCTCCCACAATCCCCGCTCGACCGTGGGAACCGTCACCGAGATCCACGACTACCTGCGCTTGCTGTACGCGCGCGCCGGCATCCCGCGCTGTCCGGATCACGGCACCGACCTCGAGGCGCAGACCGTCAGCCAGATGGTCGACCAGATCCTCGCGCTCCCGGAAGGCACGCGGCTGATGCTGCTGGCGCCGGTGGTCGCCGACCGCAAGGGCGAGCATGTGCAGCTCATGAAGGACCTGATGGCGCAGGGTTTCGTGCGCGCCCGCATCAACGGCGAGGTGTACGAACTCGACCAGCCGCCGACACTCGACTTGCGCCGGAAGCACCGCATCGATGCGATCGTCGACCGCTTCAAGGTGCGCGACGACATGCGCCTGCGTCTCGCCGAATCCTTCGAGACCGCACTCCGCCTCGCCGACGGCGTCGCCCGTGTCGCTTTCATGGACGATGCGCAAGCCGAAGAACTCGTCTTCTCCGACCGCTTCGCCTGCAACATCTGCGGCTACTCTCTGACCGAGCTCGAGCCGCGGCTGTTCTCCTTCAACAACCCGTCGGGCGCCTGCCCGGGCTGCGACGGACTCGGGGTCCGGCAATTCTTCGACCCCGAACGCGTCATCACCAACGAGCACCTGTCGCTCGCCGGCGGCGCCATCCGCGGCTGGGACCGGAAGACGACCTATTACTACCAGATGATCCAGAGCCTGGCGGAGCACTACGGATTCGATATCGAGACGCCGTTCAACGAACTGCCGAAGAATCTGCGCGACATCGTCCTGTACGGCAGCGGCAAGGAGAAGATCCAGTTCCACTACGAGAACTCCCGCGGCATGCAGGTCAAGAAACTGCATCGTTTCGAAGGGGTGATCCCGAATCTCGAGCGGCGCTACCACGAGACCGAGTCGGGCGCCGTGCGCGAGGAACTCGCGAAATTCCTGGCGAGCCAGCCCTGTCCGGACTGCGGGGGCACGCGCCTGAACCGCTCGGCACGCAACGTGTTCGTGCTCGACCGGTCCCTGCCGGAGATATCCGGCCTGTCGGTCGGGCACGCGCGCGCTTTCTTCGAATCGCTGCGCCTCGAAGGCTGGCGCGCGAAGATCGCGGAGAAGATCGTCAAGGAGATCGGCGCCCGCCTCGGCTTCCTGTCCGACGTCGGCCTCGACTACCTGTCGCTGGACCGCAGCGCGGAGACGCTGTCCGGCGGCGAGGCGCAGCGCATACGCCTCGCGAGCCAGATCGGCTCGGGGCTCGTCGGCGTCATGTACATCCTGGACGAACCCTCGATCGGCCTGCACCAGAGGGACAACCAGCGCCTGCTCGGGACGCTGACGCATCTGCGTGACATCGGCAACACGGTGATCGTCGTCGAGCACGACGAGGAGGCCATCCTTGCGGCCGACCACGTCGTCGACCTCGGGCCGGGTGCCGGCGTCCACGGCGGCCGCGTCGTCGTGGCCGGCACGCCCGACGAGATCAAGAAGAGTTCGGAGTCGCTGACCGGACAATACCTGTCGGGCAAGCGCAGTATCCCGATGCCGGACGATCGGGTGCCCGTCGATCCGGAACGACAGCTGACGATCGTCGGCGCCAGCGGCAACAACCTCAAGGCCATCGACGCATCCATCCCGATCGGACTGATGACCTGCGTGACCGGCGTGTCCGGATCCGGCAAATCGACCCTGATCAACGACACGCTGTACAAGGCGGTCGC
>JBAUVS010000116.1:0-2129 GCA_049583345.1 Woeseiaceae bacterium | reverse complement strand
ACTTCACGCCGCTGAGGATAGAGTGGATAGGCCTGATTGTCGTCGCGATCTATGCGGCGATATACGCCCTGGTGTTTCGCAATCGTGCACAACTCGCTCGAGGTATTGACTAAGTCAGCGTTTGTGCGAAGTCGGCGCGTGTCCCGCTGTCGACGAGTCAGTAAATTCGTTGTACTTGACCGAGATTGGTGTAGATCGTCTTGAGCTGCGTGTAATGCTCAATTGTCTGCAGGCCGTTTTCGCGGCCCAGGCCGGATTGCTTGTATCCACCGAACGGGATCTCAGCCGGAGTGATATTGTAGCAGTTGATCCATACCGTACCCGCCTGTAACGCATTCGCGACGCGATGTGCGCGCGGGAGCGAATCCGAAAATACCGCTGCGGAAAGGCCATAGGACGTATCGTTGGCCCGACGAATGGCTTCCTCCTCTGTCGAAAACTTCAGTACGGACATGAGCGGACCAAAGACCTCTTCCCGCACAAACGGCATATCGTCGCTGCAGTCGGCAAACACTGCCGGCGTGACGTAAAATCCGGCAGAAAGCCTGCCGGTTCTTAGGTCGTCCCCACCGACGATATGCCGTGCGGTGCTCGTTTTTGCCAATTGAAAGTATCCCATGACCTTGTCTTTGTGTTGTTTGGATATCAAAGGTCCCATCTGCGTGCGTTCGTCAAAAGGATCGCCGATTGCTATTGCGCCGGTGCGCCCGGCCAGGTTTACAACAAATTCTTCATAGATGGAGGAGTGAACAAACACTCTTGTCCCATTTGAGCAGACCTGGCCGGTCGAGAAGAAGTTGCCGGCGAGTGCTGAATTCAAAGCGTCGTCCAGGTTGGCGTCCTCAAAAACGATCATTGGCGACTTTCCACCAAGCTCCAGCGTGACTTTCTTGAGCGTTTCGGCTGCGGCGGCCATCACAAGTTTCCCGGTATGGACGGAACCAGTCAGTGTCACCTTGGCTACCCTGGGATGCTTGATCAGCGCAGCCCCGGTTGCGCCGGGTCCGAGTACCACATTGAAAACGCCGGATGGCACGCCAGCCTCACGGTAAATTTCCGCCAGTTTCAATGCTGTCAACGGTGTTTGTTCAGATGGCTTGAACACCATTGTGTTCCCGCAAGCCAGGGCCGGTGCGGACTTCCACAATGCAATCTGGATCGGGTAGTTCCACGCGCCGATTCCGGCGCAAACACCCAGGGGCTCGCGACGGAGCATTGCAAAGGCGCTGGGAGGAAAATCATGATGGTATCCGCCTGTAGAGCGAATGACGCCGGCATAATACTCGAGGACCTCCGCACCGCTGATCACATCTACGGCGCGAGTCTCGGCAATCGGCTTTCCCGTGTCCAGCGTCTCCAGCAACGCGAGTTCGTCATTGCGTTCGCGCAGAATTTGCGCCGCTCGATTGAGTATTGCGCCGCGATCGGCTGCCGGGACAACCGACCAGGCGTCGAACGCAGCAGCGGCCGCTGCGACGGCGCTGTCGACTTCTTCTTCTCCCGCGATCTCTACATCACAAATTGACGCCCCGTTTCCGGGGTGCCGGGTAGTAAACGTCTTACCGCTGCGGCTCGATATCGATTCCCCGCCAACAAAGTTGAGCTGCATCGGAAGCTTCGAGTTTGGATTGTACATGCGGCCTTCCATTGGTTTTCAAATTGCCTGCCGGTGAGGCGCCGGTCTCCGGGACAGTCTGATTCAGGCTGGTTTCGTTCTTGCAATCTCGGCCGCGCCAAAGCTTTCAATCATTCCTGCATTACATCCGACCACTCAGGATGGCGTCCGTATTGTGCTTTCACGAATGGGCATAGCGGATAGATCGAAAAACCTTCGCTACGAGCGTCGGCGACGAGCCGTTCGACCAGCGCCTCGCCGACGCCGTTGCCACGCAGGCTTTCGTCAACGCCAGTGTGGTCCGCAATGATTCGCGTGGCTGACAGGCGCGAGTAGGTCAATTCGCCGGTGCCATTCCGCCCTGTGACACGGGCTTCGTATCGACCTTTCGAGTCGTCCTCGCTGCGCGTAATCTCAATTGCCGGATTCATCTCCACGCCTCCCTGATCTCGTTACCACGGCGGCGCCGGCACACCGAGGTCACGCATCGTCTTATCAGCTGCTGAAAATATGG
>JBAUVS010000115.1:0-6343 GCA_049583345.1 Woeseiaceae bacterium | reverse complement strand
TGCGCGTATAAGGCGTCCGGGTCGTGCCGAACAGTCGATAGGGCAGTTCGCTGTAGCCGAGATCGACGGAGAAAGTCCCCGGGCGGGCGACCGAAACGTCGACGACCCGGGAGTCCAGCCCGAGATCTTCGGCGTACCACGAGATTCGGGTGCCGCCCTTCGCGTAGCTGCCTTCGCCGCCCAGGTCGAGGTAGGTGCCGTCCTCGTCGTAGCCCGTGCCGTTGCCGTAGCGCGCAGCCGTGTCGCTGACGTCGGTGGCGCCGGCCTCGTACTCGGCACGATAGCCTGCCGGGAAGGGACAGTACTGGCATTTCCAGTCGCTGGTGTCGACCTGGGCCGTCGCCGCGGCCGGCAGCAGGATCGCGGCGATTGCGGCCGCGAGCGGAATACGGCGTGTCATCGCATCAACCTCGATCCGGACGGATGATTCGAACCGTGCACCTGCGTGTGGCAGTTCATGCAGTTCTCGCCGAGCAGATACTTCGAAGGCATCCCGTCGGGCAAGCCGCTGGCGTCCCGCGCGATGCTCGGGTGGCCGGCCTGCGAATGGCAGCTCTGGCAGAGCAGCGGGCCGCGCATCGTGAGCATGCCCGGATGGTTGGAACCGTGCGGCTCGTGACAGTTACTGCAGTCCTCCGAGACCGGTGCGTGTTCCCAGAGATAGGGTCCGCGCTTCTCGGCATGGCAGCCGTAGCAGGTATCGTTCAGGGTCTGGCGCACGAGTTGCCACTCGGTCGTCGCGCCGTGATTGCTGTGGCAGCCGCTGCAGGCCATCTTGCCCTGCCGGATCGGATGCGCATACGGTTTCATGATCTCCGTGCGCTTGTCCTGGTGGCATTTGAAACAGACCTCGGGCTGCGTTGCCGTCATCAGCACGGGATCCTTTGCCGCGTGACTGGTGTGGCAATCCGCACAGGCTACGCCGTTGTCGTCGTGTGCATTGCCGTGCCAGCCGAAGCCCGTGTCGGACTTGTGACAGGCGAGGCAACGGGCATTCTGTTCCGCGACAGGCGTCGGCGAATCCGGGCCGAACACGGTGGCCGGCTCCGGGCGCTCCTGGCCGCGGCGCACGCGGCCGGTATGGCTGCCCGACGGCCCGTGGCAGGCCTCGCATTGCAGCTGTCCGTGCCCGAAGGGCGTATCCGGATTGGTCGGCACTGCGTGCGGGCCCTTGAACAGGGCGAGTATCGGCGCCTGGCCTTCGTGGCAGGACAGGCAGGTGTCCGCGCCTTCGCGGCTGTACTCGGGCTCCTGACCGCCGGCCGGGCCGGCGGTCAGGAGGATCAGCGTCGTCGTTGCGACGGTGAGTGTCAGTAACCTCATGCCCGCAACCTTATCGACAAACTAGTTGTACTGGTAGTCGCTGATGTGGTGCATGACCTCGACGTCCGCCGCGCGGCCCTCGCCGTGGCAGAGCTCGCAGGTTTCGACGCCGGACGAAATGAGCGCGCCGGTGTCGTCCTTGCCGGCCGCGAAGTCGCCGCCGTTCTGGATCATGTGTTGCCTGGCCAGATCCGAAGTATGGCATCCCGAGCAGACCGAGGTATTCGGCGAGATCGCGACGTCGTCGGCCAGCGAGGCGCGATTGGCGCCGGCATCGATCGTCGAAGCCATGACCGTACCCGGATCGACCGGATAGTACGTGCCGGGTTTGTGACAACCCTCGCAGTCGTTCAGGTGGCCGGGGTACTGGACGTCGAAGAACGAATTCGCCGAACTCCGGTAGCCGCAGATCGCGATGTTGCCGGAATGGATGCGATGCACCATGTACTTGAGGTCGATGCCCTCGTCGTCGAGGCCCAGTTCCGCTTCGCAGGCCGTGCCGGCAACCCGCTGCTCGATATCGGTGGCATTCGGGTTATGGCAGTTGGTGCACACTTCCGTGTTGCCGCTGCGGTTGTCGCCGTGCAGTGACAGGTTCTTGTGGCAGTCGTTGCACTTGTTGATGTCGACGATACTGCGGCGCGCCTGCGCCGTCGAGTCGGTAATCGCGAACGGCATCCAGTTGGAGGCCACCGCGACACTCGTCGGCGTGCCGTCGATCAGGGGCTGCGGTCGGCCTTCGAGCGTTGCGAGACCGGAGCCCATGATACCCGTCGGGATCGCGTCGGTGGCCGCCTTGGTGAACGTGTTGGTGCCGTCGTTCGTCGCGCCGGTCTTGAAGTCGATCGTGATCGGACCGAACGGCGTGCCGGTATCGGTGGGACGCGCCAGGTCGTTGTTCGGGTCGAGGTTGGCGATCTCTTTCGTGTTCCAGGCGATGTCGACGATCAGCCGTGCGCTCGAGGTCTGGAACGGCCCGTTCGGGTCGGTGATGTCGTAGGCCGTGCTGGCCGGATCGGTCGCGTAGTTCGGATCGGTCGGGTTCTGGACCCGGATCGTCACGACGGGCATCTCGCCGGGCGCCGTGTTGGTGACGCTGACGACCTTGTATTCGAAGGCCTGGCCCGCGACCGCTTCCGGAATCGTGTGCGCCGCTACGATCTGCACGTCGCCGTTGTTGATCGTCGCGTTCGGGCCGTGACAGTCGATGCATTGCGAATCGTCGGAGAACGACAGCCCGCCCGGGTGCATGCCGGCCTCGATCGCGTAGTCGTGCACGCCGTTGTTGGGATCGCCGTCGTCGTAGTGACAGGTCCCGCAGGCGGCGCGGTTCGGGACGAGCCGATAGTTGCTCGCCTGCGGCGTATTCGTGTCGGATTCCTCGTGGCAGGTCTGGCAGTTGCGGATGTCCTGGGTCCAGACCACGTCGGAGAAGTCGATGACCGAGCCGCCGTGGCCGATGATGACGTAGCCGTCGCGGCCGGAATGGATGTTGTGGATCAGCGCCTTCATGTCGACGGTGTTGCCGGTATCGCCGTCGATCGAATGCGGGTTGTGACAGGTCACGCAGTATTCGACGTCGGTGCGCGGGCCGCCGTGGAATTCGAGACGGTCGTGGCAGGCGTCGCAGGTGTCGTTGTCGACGATCTTGCGCGTGAAGGTCGGCGCGCCGCCGGCGGGCACGAAATCGTAGATGCCGTTGGAGGTAATGGTCGCCGCGGGGCCGCGGATCTCGATGCCGAGCCGGTGGGTCTTGGTCGCATCGAAGACTGGCGCGCCCGGATAGGCCGTCAGGTCATTCGCGAACGTGTACTCGTAGGTGCCGTCGCCGTTGTCGACGAAGGTGCCGGCCGTCGCCGTCTCGGTGGTGGCCTGGGCATTGGGGATGCCGCCGCTCGACGTCGAAACATAGGACTGCCATTCGCTCGAGCCGCCGTTGGTGCCCGGCGTGAGTTCAGCCAGCACGAAACGGATGTCGGCGGCCGGGAGGCCCTTGAGTCCGAGCCCGAGGTCGTCGGTCAGGGTCAGGAAGACGGTGGGTGCGCCGCCGCCGGCCGGTACGTCGACGCTGGTCGTCTCGACGTTGATGACGTCGGCCGAATCGAACGGCAGGGCGGTTCCGCCATCAGTCCCCGGGGGTCCCGGAGGCCCGGAAGGTCCGGTGGGACCTGCGGCACCGTTCTTGCCGTCGTCGCCCGAGCAGGCCGCGATGGCGAGCGCGGAAAACACGAAAAAAATTGGCACGAATCTGCGAACGTTGAACATGACCGTCCCCTGGAAAATCAGCGTTACGAGCCGGTTGAGGGAAATTGAACAGACTTTCTTGGACTTGTGTGCTTTTTTACCAGATACCCGCAGGCGGGCTCATTGCTACTTATACGTATTCCGGTGGTCCGTTCCGCAACTGGTTTGCGATATTCTTTTGTGGCAAAAAGTTAGGAGTAAAATGTTGTTTTCGGATGTCGACTGGAGAAACAGAAATGAGAATCACTCGCATTTGTGCGATCGCTGCGTGTTTCGCACTGCCTGGCGCCGCCCTGGCAGGGGACCTCGACGCCATCATCGAGAATTGTGCCGGCTGCCACGGTGAAAATGGCGTCAGCGAGAACAGCGACGTCCCGACGATCGCAGGCATCCCCGAATTCGTCCATTCCGACGCCCTCTACTACTTCCGCGACAACGAGCGGCCCTGCGCCGAGTCATCGTACAGGCATGGCGACACGAGCCGGCCGGCCACGACCATGTGCGCGGTCGTCGCCGACCTGAGCGACGACCAGATCGACGGACTCGCCGCGCATTACGCAGCCCTCAAGTTCGTCCCGGCAAAACAGTCCTTCGACGCCGACCTCGCGGCCAAGGGCAAGGCCTTGCACGAATCGGAATGCGCGCGTTGCCATACGGACGGTGGCGCGAACCCGGACGATGAGGCCAGTATCCTCGCCGGTCAGCAAATGGGCTATCTCGAGGAAACTTTCGCGCAGTACAAGGCCGGCAAGCGCGAGCAGCCGCAGAAGATGCAGGAGAAGATCGACGCGCTGAGCGATGAGGACGTCAAGGCGCTGGTCAACTTCTACGCCAGCGAGCAATGACGGCGAGTGACGCCCAAGAAGGGCATCTGCGCGAGCTGTTCGCCGCGATCGATGCCTGCGACGGCGAGCGCTTCGCGAACTTCCTGACACCCGGCGCCGAGTTCCGCTTCGGATCGGCGCCGGCGGTCGTCGGCCGCGACGCGATCCGGGAAGCCGTGGAGGGCTTCTTTTCGAGCATCGCGGGCCTTTCGCACACGCTGCATTACACGGCCGCTGACGGCGAGACGCTGATCTGCGAAGGCGAGGTCACCTATACGCGCCACGACGACAGTCGCGTGACGCTGCCGTTCGTCGACCTGCTTCGCATGGAGGACGGCCTGTTCTCCACCTACAGGATCTACATGGACATCGGCCCGCTCTACGCCTCGTGAGGCGCACGGCGGGCCGGCCCTCGAAGCCGAATGCGGGAAACCGCAATAGAAAAAGAAGCGCGCGCGCTGTACTTAGGGAGGCTGCCGCGTGCGCGCGGAGAGGAGAGATGTACATGGCCAGTTCGAACGCGGCCGTCGCAGGACGTGCCTTCGGTTTCGTGCTCCTGCTGTTCGCGGCGGGTGTATCGGCACAGGGCATGGATTGTGCCGCTTGTCACGATGACGTCCACGTCACTTCCACGGCGCACCCGGACCTGGCCTGCGCCGACTGTCATACCAACGTCAAGCCGGATCACCGCCGGAAGGGCGTGGAACCGCTCACCGACGCGGAGAGCTGCGGCCAGTGCCACCGCACGATCGAAAGAACGCTGCAGCGCAGCGTGCACAAGGACAACGTCGGCTGCACCGATTGCCATGGGGCGCCGCACGACATCCGCAAGATCGACGAGCTGGAGTCGGCGATGTCGCCGATCAACCAGCCGAAGAACTGCGGTGCGTGCCACAACGATCCGCCGGATCTGATCGATGGCTACCTCACCAGCCAGCACGGCAAGGCGCTGCTGCTGTCGGGCCTGAATGCGGCACCCAGCTGCAGCGACTGTCACGGCGACCATCATATCGTGGACGTGCACGACAAGCGTGCGCCGATGTCGCACGCGAATTCTCCGGAGATGTGCGGCACGTGCCATTCCATCCTGCTCGACAGGTGGACGAACCACAGCACGCATGGCCAGATCTGGCAGGAAGGCAGGGAGGACGGCCCCGTCTGCATCACCTGTCATTCCTCGCATGCGATCGAGGATCCCACGCGCGGAAAGACGCGGCTGAAGTTCCCGGAGACCTGCGGCGGCTGCCACGAGAAGTACATTACGACGTTCCGCGACAGCTTCCACGGCCAGGCGACCAGCCTCGGCTTCGTGACCGGCGCGATCTGCTCGGACTGCCACACGCCGCACGAGAACCTGCCGGCGGCCGATCCGGATTCGAGCGTCAATCCGGCCCACCTGGCTGCCACCTGCGGCCAGTGCCACGACAAGGTCAGTGCCGGATTCATCAAGTTCAATCCGCACAGCGATCCGACCAGTCCGCACGGCAACAAGGCGGTGTATTTCATCTGGCTGTTCATGATGATCCTGCTCGTGGGCGTGTTCGGATTCTTCGGACTGCACGACATCCTGTGGCTGCAACGCTCGATCGTCGGCAAGCTGCGGGGTGAATTCAATTCCGGGCCCTACCACGATCCGCGCTACATCCGGCGCTTCTCGAGGGTCAACATGGCCGTCCATGCGACCGTCATCGTCACGTTCCTGCTGCTCGCGATGACCGGTCTGCCGCTGAAATTCCATGCAGCCCCCTGGGCGCAGACCATGGTCAACCTGTTCGGCGGCGTAGAGGTCGCGCGGGTCGTGCACCGCATCGCGGCGATCGGCACCTTCGGTTACGCCCTGTTCCACCTCTCGCAGCTGTTTTTCCGCGGCTTCATCGTCGGCGAGAAGGGCATGCTGTGGGGTCCGCACTCACTCGTGCCGCAGCCGAAAGACGTCAAGGACCTGTGGGCGT
>JBAUVS010000114.1:0-4666 GCA_049583345.1 Woeseiaceae bacterium | reverse complement strand
GTCCGCGAGCGCGCTCGCGGAGATAGCTGCCGTCGAAATCGGGCCCGAGCGGCTCGGGCCCGAGGCGCTCGAGCAGCCAGTGCCGGGAGGGGTCGTCCGTCCAGTGCAGGGAACCGAATCGGCGCGGGTCACGGAAGCGCAGCGACTTGCCGGACCCGAGCTCGAAGTCGAAGTGTTCGTGAACGCCGGCCGGCGTGTCGCGATCGACGACGTAGACGCTGCCGGACATGCCGAGATGAACGATCGCGGTGCCGCCGGTCGTGCGCAGCAACAGGTATTTCGCGCGCCGGTCGACGGACTGCACCGTCGCGCCGTCGAGATGGGCCTCGACATCGGGGCTCACCGGCCAGCGCAGGCGGCGATCGCGAATGACGACGTGATCGATGCGCTCGTTGACGAGATACGGCGCGATACCGCGGCGGCTGGTCTCGACTTCTGGCAGTTCCGGCATGCAGGGATTGTAATCGCAATTGCGGCTGCAGCCGCGATTGCTGCGGAAATGAAAAAGCCCGCACGCGGCGGGCTTTTTTTGGAAACTTGTTCGGGCCTACTTGATTTTGGACTCTTTGTAGATCACGTGCTTGCGGACCGTGGGATCGTACTTCCGGGTCTCCAGCTTCTCGGGGTGCAGCTTCTTGTTCTTGGTGGCCGTGTAATAGTGGCCCGTGCCCGCACTCGACACCAGCTTGATCTTCTCGCGATTGCTCTTGGCCATGCGTCAGTCCTCCGGGTCAGACGTGCTGTCCCTGGGAGCGCAGATCGGCGACGACCTTCTCGATGCCGTGCTTGTCGATGATACGCATGCCTTTGTGCGACACGCGCAGGCGCACCCAGCGGTGCTCGGACTCGAGCCAGAAGCGCTTGCTCACGAGGTTCGGCAGGAACCGGCGACGGGTCCTGCGGTTCGCATGGGAGACGTTGTTGCCGCTCTGCGGCCGCTTCCCGGTTACCTGGCAGACTCTGGACATCTTGCCTCAAGCCCTTGATTTGACGAAAGATCGCCCACGATCGGTGGACAAAGAGCAGAGCTTTATACCAGCCGCTGGCAAGCACTTCAAGTGCCGCGAAACACATGTATCCCCTTAGCCCGGGTGCATGGATTCGGCACACCCTCTCCATTGCGGGAGGTATGCATGGCCAAGCGGCTGACTGTGCTGGACTTTTCCAACAAGTACACCGATGGGGAAACCGGCCGTGAGTGTGTTTTCCGGGTTCGGTTCGGCGACTGCCCGGGTTGCCCGTAATGTGGCAAGGATTCGACGGGGGCGATATTCATACCAACACCATTGACGGCTTCCGGTCGCATTTCCAATGCTCGGTCGATTGTATTCACCGCGCGATCTCCGGGAAGCACATGGCGAAATACCCTGGCGCGGTGAATGCCACATCGCTTATCAGGCTTCCTTCAGCCAATTCAAATGCTTTGCCGACGGCATCATGGAGTGCAAATAGTCCTACAATTGGCCGCAACCTACCGTCTCGCCAATGAGGTTTTCGAATGAGGTGCTTGTTCGTTGCAGCATTGCTGCTCTTCACATGCCAGGCAGCGCTGTCACAGGCACAGATATTCGATCTGCACGTCCACCTGCATGACGGCGAATCATCCATCCGTATCTATGAGGAGCAGTTGAAGACCGCCAACCTGGCTGTCGAGGGCTTTGGCGCCATGTGGTTCGGAGGCCCGAACCAGGCCCCGCCCGGTCAGATCGCACAAACTCGCGCGCATAACGATGCCCAGTTCGCACTTGCGGCCAGACATCCCGGCATGATGCCGATCGCGACCGTGCATCCCTACGACGGCAGGGAAGCAGTCGCCGAATTGGAACGAACGGCTGCGCTGGGCTTCAAGGTGCTCAAGCTGCATCCGCACACACAACGGTTCGACGTGAAGGACCCGCGGGTTCTGGCCCTGGTGAGGCGCGCCGGGGAATTGCATGTCGTCGTACTGATGGACAACGCCAATATCATCGCTGGCGACAGCGAGAACCTGTTCAATCTCGCGGTAAACAGCCCGAAGACGACGTTCATCTTCGCACACATGGGAGGTTTGAACTTCCGCTTCTGGAACATCCTCGCCCTGGCGCGAACGGCCCGGAACTTCTTCGCGGACAATATCTATTTCGATCTTTCCGCTACTGTCGTCATCGCGGCCGGTTCGCCCATCCAGGATGAATTCGTCTGGACAATTCGGAATATCGGCGCCGATCATGTATTGCTGGGTTCGGATTTCCCGCAACTCTCCTTGCCGCAGACGCTCGCCGCCTTGCGACGACTGGGGCTGACGGATGAGGAAAGGGCGAAGATATGTTACGGGAACGCACAACGCCTGTTCGGACTCGAGTGATGCAGACGCGGCGTCCGCGAAGCACGATGCCGCAGTGCCGGGCAGCCTCGCCGGGGCGGCAAGCCCGGATCGCGCCGCCCGAAGCTGCCGGTATGTCGTCGTGCGGGGACGAAGTCTCTCGAGAGAGGTGTACCGATGGGAAAGAACAACGACCGACAGATCGACTACGTCGAATTCAATGTGACGGACATAGCGAGGACCCGGGATTTCTACCGGAAAGCGTTCGGCTGGACGTTCACCGACTACGGCCCGGAATATTGCGAGTTCGATGACGGACGCCTGAAGGGGGCTTTACCACGCTGGGTTCTCCACGGCCCGGCGGTCCGCTGGTCGTTCTCTATGCCAGCGACCTTCCCGCGACGGTCAGGCGCGTCGAGGAGGCCGGCGGCAGGATCGTCAGGCCGATCTACGGCTTCCCGGGCGGCCGGCGGTTCCATTTCGCGGACCCGGATGGGTACGAACTGGCCGTCTACACCGAAATCGGCGACCAGGCCTGAGCGAACTAAACCGCGATCTCGGCTGTCGATTTCGACCGGCTCCGTTCGATATATCCTCGGCCGGAGCAAAAAACCGGCAGACAAGGGCAGGATGGAGACACGGTTTTCAAGTGGCCGGCGCGAAGCCGACCGGTCGCTCGTCCTCCGGACGCGAGGCCACCAGGACTGGACAGAAACCATGGGCAAGATCACCGCAACGCAATATATCTCGCTCGACGGCAACATCCTGATCTACGGCAGCGCCGGCGAATGAGACAACGGTTCGATGAAAGTACGACGACGAGAAGGCGGGCGGCGGGTGTTCGAACGAGCCCTTGAATGTCGCCAGCAAGGACAACGGCAAGAGGAAGGACCAGTGAAAAGAATCAGCTTGATCGTGTTGGCTGCGACGGTCGCGGCCTTGATGGCGGCCACGACGGCAATCGCCCGGACCGACCAGGAGAAGACCGTGCTCGCACCGTCCAAATCCGGCTACGCTCCGGTCAACGGCGTCGAAATCTATTACGAGATTTACGGCGAGGGAAAGCCGCTGGTCCTGCTGCACGGCGGTTTCGAGTCCATCGAGATGTTCGCGCCGATAATGCCCATTCTGGCCGCCGGCCGGCAGGTGATTGCCGTGGACCTGCAGGGGCACGGCCGCACATTGCCGTTCGAGCGGCCCATGACGTTCGCGAACATGGCAACGGACGTCGCCGGGCTGATCCGATATCTCGGATTCGAGAAGGCGGATGTTATGGGCGACTCTCTCGGCGGGAGCACCGCGCTGCGGCTGGCCCTCGATCACCCGGAAGTGATCGACAAGCTGATACTGGTTTCCACGCCGTACGCCTTTTCCGGATGGCATGAATTCAACGCGCAAGGCATGAAGCACATCGCCGCCGAACCCGGGAAGGCGGCCGAGGAGCTGAGGAATACTCCCCTGTACGAATCCTACGCCGCCATTGCGCCCGACGCGGGCAACTGGGACAAACTCGTCGAACAGACCGGCAGGCTGCTCGGCCAGGAATACGACTGGTCGAACGAGGTCCGGCACATGCAGATGCCGACCCTGCTGATCGCCGGCGACTGGGATGCGGTTCGAACTTCCCACACCGTTAAGTTCTTCGAGTTGCTCGGCGGCGGATTGCACGACGCACTGTGGGACGGGTCCGGGATGAATGCGAATCGCCTGGCGATCCTGCCCGGGCTGACGCACTACACCATATTCACGGACCCGAGGCTCGCCGAAACGGCGACTGCGTTCCTCGACGCTCCCGCCCGGTAGCGCGCGCCGGCAATTCAACGCCTCGCCGCGCGAACCCGCCGCGCGGTCGCCAGCCAGTTTATCCCGCGCATGGGGGAGGCGGGCTCCTACAGGAGCCCGCGGCTGGCCATCGAGGTCGAACAGCCGTCGCCGATGATCAGGTGATCCAGCAGGCGGATGTCGACCAGCTCGAGGGCGGACTTCAGCCGCCGGGTGATCCGCTCGTCGGCCTGGCTCGGCTCGGCCACTCCCGACGGGTGGTTGTGGGCGAGGATCACGGCGGCGGCGTTGCTGGCCAGTGCCTCCTTGACGACCTCGCGGGGGTACACGCTGGTGCCGTCGATCGTGCCGCGGAACATCTCGTCGAAGCGCAGCACGCGATGGCGGTTGTCGAGATACAGGCAGCAGAACAGCTCGTGGCCTAGGTGGCGCATACGCGCCATCAGGAACGACTCGGTATCGGCGGGACTCTCGATGGTGCGGCCTGCCGGCATCGATTGCTCGTAGTAGCGGCGCGCGAGTTCCGGCAACACGAGGACGCGGCAGGCGAGCGCGCGGCCCACGCCCGGCACACAGCGCAGC
>JBAUVS010000113.1:0-3990 GCA_049583345.1 Woeseiaceae bacterium | reverse complement strand
CGTCCTGGCGAGTTCTGCGGAGTCGAAGTCGTCGACGGCCAACAGGGCGCGGACCTTGTCGTTGTAGGCACGCAGTTCGACGGCCAGGTCCTTGTCGATGAGACCGGCCTGTTGCGCTTCGATGATCTGACCGCCCAGGTCGTCCGAACGGAGCTGCCCGGCCCGGCGTGCCCTGGCGAGTTCGCGCTCCGTGGCTTCGTATTTTTCGGCCAGTTCCAGCGCCTCCTCCAGCAAGCCGAGAGAGTTGCCGGGTTCACGGGTCGTGTAGGCGTTGTGGCACAGGCGCTCCCGCGCCTCGCCCGGGTGCGTAATCAGGGCCACGACCTTGCGGCCGATCTCGTCCGACGGCGCCGAGTAGGTGCGACCGCGCGGGAAAATGAACAAGCGCAGGAACGTCGCGACCCAGCGGTTCGGGAAATTGCGCAGGAAGGCGTGCAGAGCCTCCTGCGCCTGGTACATCAGCGTGCGCACCGACCATTCGACGAGCGGCAGGTCGGTGGCGCGCCGCCCCTGATTCTCGAAATGCTTGAGGACGGCGGAGGCAAGATACATCGAGCTCAATACGTCACCGAGCCTCGCGGACAGGAGCTCGCGCTTCTTCAGATTACCGCCGAGCGTCAGCATCGCGAAATCCGAAGCAAGCGCGAACGTGGCACTGTACCGATTGATGTTCTGGTAAAAGCGGCGTGTCGGCGTATTGAGCGGTACGCGCGAGAACTTCGCATGCGTGAGCGCGAGGAAGAACGAGCGTGCGAGATTGCTGATCGCATAACCGATATGGCCGAACAGCGCCTCGTCGAAGGCGATCAGACCCCGCTCGGCGTCCTCGTCGCTGGCCGCGGCCATCTCCGGCAGGACGAAGGGATGGCAACGCACCGCGCCCTGACCGTAGATGATCAGGCTCCGGGTCAGGATATTGGCCCCTTCCACCGTGATCGCGATAGGGGTCGCCATGAAGCTGCGGCCGGCATAGTTCTTCGGACCCAGCATGATGGCCTTGCCGCCGTGCACATCCATCGTGTCCTCGGCAACCTTGCGCCCGAGCTCGGTGCAGTGGTACTTCAGGATCGCGGCCGGGACCGCCGGTTTCTCGCCCTGATCGATCGCGCCGGACGTGATCGAGATCGCGGCGTTCATGATGTAGGTGTTGCCGGCGATACGCGTGAGCGCCTCGCCGACACCTTCGAAATTCGAGATCGAGGTATTGAACTGCTTGCGGATGCGCGCATACGCGCCCGTGGCGTAGGCTGCGGCCTGACCGCCGCCCGCCGCCGTCGAGGGCAATGTGATGGCGCGCCCGACGGACAGCAGTTCCACGAGCATCTTCCAGCCCTTGCCGGCCATCTCCCGGCCTCCAATGATGAAGTCGAGCGGTACGAACACGTCCTTGCCCGTGGTCGGGCCGTTCAGGAACGGGATCGTCAACGGGTAGTGGCGGCGGCCGACCGTCACGCCCGGCGTGGAAGTGGGAATCAGCGCCGCCGTGATGCCGTACGCGTCCTTGTCGCCGATCAGGTGGTCCGGGTCGTAGAGCTTGAAGGCGAGGCCGAGCACCGTGGCGACGGGCGCGAGGGTGATGTACCGCTTGTTCCAGTTGAGACGGATGCCGATGATCTCCTCGCCATCCCATTCGCCCTTGCAGACGACGCCGTTGTCGACCAGCGCGGCGGCGTCGGAGCCCGCCTCGGGCGAGGTCAGCGCGAAGCAGGGTATCTCGGTACCGGCAGCGAGGCCGGGCAGGTAGTGGTTCTTCTGCTCCTCGGTCCCGTAATGCAACAGGAGTTCGGCGGGCCCGAGCGAATTCGGCACGCCGATCGTCGACGACGCCGTCGCGCTGCGGCCGGCGAGCTTCGCGATGACCATCGCATTCGCATACGCCGAGAATTCCAGGCCGCCGTAACGCTTCGGGATGATCATCGCGAAGAAGCGCTGCTCGATGATGTAATCCCAGACTTCCTTTGGCATGTCGGCCCGCACGTGGCAGATGTCCCAGTCGTCCAGCATGCGGCACAGTTCTTCGCAGGGCCCGTCCAGGAAGGCCTGTTCCGCCTCGGACAGGGCCGGTGCGGGAAAGGTCATCAGGCGCTCCCAGTCGGGCATGCCGGAGAACAACTCGCCATCCCACCAGACGCTGCCTGCCTCGAGCGCTTCCCGCTCCGTGTCGGACATGCTCGGCAGCATTCTGCGGTAGATGTCGAGCAACGGTCGAGTGACTTTCTCGCGGCGCAATTCGGGCACGTTGAGCGCCGCCATCGCCGCGAAAACGGCCCACAGCAACAACAGCCAGAGCCACCAGCCGTTGCCGAACACAGTGTAGGCGAGCAGTGCCAGGCCGGTCGCGACCGTGGAGGTCTTCAGATCGATGCGCTGGTAGGCAAGGAAAATCCCGCCGCCGACGAACAGCAGGACCCACATGAGACTGACAAGCATTCCCGTCACACCTCCCTTCGTCGCGCGTCGACCGGCATGACAGACCCTATCACCGGGCCGGCGCGCGCGCCATGCCAGGCCTCACGGAAGGCGGGATCAGAGCAATTCGGCGATCGCGGCGCGTTCCTCGCGCAATTCGGCGGCGGTCGCATCCATGCGTTCGCGGCTGAACGCGTTGATTTCGAGATCCTTGACGATCTCGTAGCGGCCGTCGCTGCAGCGCACGGGAAAGGAATAGACGACGCCCGGCTCGACGCCGTAACTGCCGTCCGCGGGCACCGCCATGCTGACCCAGTCGTCGCCGTCGGTGCCCATTGCCCAGTCGTGCACGTGATCGATGGCCGCCGACGCCGCCGACGCCGCCGATGAGGCGCCGCGTGCCTTGATGATCGCGGCGCCGCGCTGTTGCACCAGCGGAATGAACTCGTCGCTGACCCAGGTCTCGCCGACGAGGCCGATCGCCGGTTTGCCGCCGACCGTCGCGTGGTAGACGTCGGGATACTGGGTCGAGGAATGATTACCCCAGATGATGATGCCCCGCACGTCGGTCACGTGTTTACCGGCCCTGGCGGCGAGCGCCGCGGTCGCCCGGTTGTGGTCCAGGCGGGTCATCGCCGTGATGTTGCGCGGGTCGATGTCCGGTGCGTTGCTCTGCGTGATCAAGGCGTTCGTGTTCGCCGGATTGCCGACGACGAGCACCCGGATGTCGCGGCTCGCGTGCTCGTTGATTGCCTTGCCCTGCACGGAGAAGATCGCGGCGTTGGCGGCCAGCAGGTCCTTGCGCTCCATGCCGGGGCCGCGCGGCCGCGCGCCGACGAGCAATGCATAGTCGCTGTCCCTGAACGCCACGTCGGGATCGTCGGTGGCGACGACACCGGCCAGCGTCGCGAATGCGCAATCGTCGAGTTCCATCAGGACGCCGTTCAGTGCACCGAGGGCCTGGGGGATCTCCAGCAATTGCAGGATGACGGGTTGATCACCGCCGAGCATCTGGCCCGAGGCGATACGGAAGGCGAGTTGATAGCCGATCTGGCCGGCGGCGCCGGTGATCGTGACACGAACGGGTGGTTTCATTTCTCGGATCCTGGATCTGCGGCGCATGGCGCCCGGCTCGGGGCCGGCGATTCTAGCATCAGCGCGCGTCGAAGTCCGGGAATGCCGCCTCGAGGAGACGCCGCTCGTTCTCGGCTTCTGCCGTGCGCCCCGATTCCTCGAGGCGCCCGATACAATCGATCCAGGTCTCCGGCGTCGCGACCGCGTCCGCGTCGCAGGACCGCGCAGCCCGGTCGACGAGGCGCTGCGCCCGCGCTTCCGGATTTGCACCGCTCTGACGCTTTGCGGTCTCCTTGGCCTGCTGCAGCATGTCGATGTCTCTCGGCCGGAACGCTTCCGCATCGAGCGTTGCGGCCGGTCGCGGACCCTGTGCGCCCGCGTCCGCCGGCGCGCCCTTCAGGACCGTTTCCTCTGAGCGTTCGCGTTTCGGTGCCGCGGGCTCCTCCGCCGAGGCCGTCGCGCCGGCTTCGCCGACCGCTGCCGGCTCGATGACGGGCGCAGCGTCCG
>JBAUVS010000112.1:0-1656 GCA_049583345.1 Woeseiaceae bacterium | reverse complement strand
CCGGTCCGGTAGAAGTCGCGCAGCATCTCCTTTGCGTGTCGGGCCGACCAGTCGAGGATCGCCAGTGCGCCCGTCTCCTGGTAGTTCACGTCGTCGCGCATCGACCAGCGGAACACCGGGTCGGGCGGCCAGGGCCGGTACCATTCGCGGGTCAGGCTGTCCTCGTCGGCATGCCGGGTGACCGTCTCGGCGGTCGAGTTGCCGAAGGTCTCGTAGCCGCGTCCGATGGCATTGTGGTTGATCGCGATGGAGTCCAGGTAGTGATGCCCGAAGCCGTCGCCGAAATTCCAGGTCCACACGCCGGGCATGCCGAACGCGTTCATCACGGTCATCTCGTGGAAGCTCATCTCGAGCCAGCGGGACAGGACGATGGGATCGATATGCGGGTTGTAGGGGCCGGTCCCGTTCCAGCTCAGCATGAGCGAAATCGCTTCGTGCAGGTCGTGCACGACGACCGGGTGGTAATCGAAGTACATCTTGCTCACCGCCCGCGTCGTCGCGAAGTCTTTCTGGTGGGCGTCGCGGTTGATATCGACGAAGACGTAATGGCTCCAGTAGGGCGGACTCTGGCGCGGCAGCGCGTCGAAATCGGTTTTGCCCTTGAGGTACTTGTAGAACCAGTCCGTAACCTTGTCGCGGCCGTCGGGCTCGGAGATCGGGTTGATCAGCACCAGCAGGTTCTTGCGGATGGCCCGGATCATCGGCTGTTCGGAAACGGCCAGTCGATAGATCAGCTCCATGCACATCTCGCCGCTGCCGGTCTCGTCCGCGTGCAGGTTGCAGTTGAAGTAGTACGCGGGACGCGCCGACGCAATGATCTCTTCGGCCTTGTCCGGGCTCGTCCTGCGCGGGTCGGCCAGAGCCGCGTTCGTCGCCTTCAGGCGGTCCAGCTCACGGATGCCCTGTTCGTCGCCGATGACGGCGAGCACGATGTCGCGGCCTTCCTCGGACACGCCGATCGTTTCCACGTGCACGCGCGGCGAGGCAGCGCCGATGCGACGCACGTAGTCGACGATCGCTTCCGAATGGGTCAGCTCGCCGGCGGCGCCGACGACGTGCCCCAGCACGCTGCTCGGTGACGGAACGCTGTCCGAATGCGGTACATAGGCAACCCACGGGCTGACGTACCGCGGCTCGGTCGTGAATCCGGCGATGGCCTCGATCGAGCCCGGTACCGCCGTGTCGGGCGCCGGGTCGACGTCCTGTGCCATGGCACTTGTTTGCAGGAGCACTGCCCAGGGCAGGAGTACGGAGAACACTGCGCGCTTCATCGGCGGTCCTTGGGTTCGGTTCTCGAAGGGAACGAGGATGTCAACGGATTGCGAGGATTATCCAACACCTGCGACGGGAAATACGCAAGATTCCGCCCGCCCGGCGAGGATCGGATTATCGATTTTCAGTAAGGGTATTGCCGATTATCAATAAATAGTTTATTGTTTATCAATATAACTCTCGCGAAAGGCACACTCATATGCTTCAGCCGAATCCGGCCACCCTCGGCGTCTCGCGTGTCGCGCTGCGCTGGCTCATCGTCCTCAACTGGATCTACGGCGCTGCCATCCTGGTCGGTCTCGCGGCCAGCCTCGTTGCCGAGGTTCCGGTCATGACGGCGCTCGGAGTTATTCCGTCGGTGGAAACCGAGCCACTTGTCCGGGG
>JBAUVS010000111.1:0-6319 GCA_049583345.1 Woeseiaceae bacterium | reverse complement strand
ATGACGCGATCGGCGAATCCCGTGCGCGTCGAGGCCTGCCAGGACTACGGCGCCGAGGTCGTGATGGCGGACGACGTACACGCGGCGTTCGCCGTCGCCGAGCGCATCCGCGACGAGGAGGGCCGCTACCTGGTGCACCCCTTCGAGGGGCCTACGATCGCCCTCGGTACCGGTACCGTCGGGCTGGAGATCTGCGAACAGTGCGACGCGTTCGACGCCGTGATCGTCCCGGTCGGCGGCGGCGGGCTCATCGGCGGACTCGCGAACGCGGTCAAGCAACTACGCCCGGACAGCGAGGTCATCGGCGTCGAGCCCGAGGGCGCCGACTCGATGCACCGCAGTTTCCGCAGCGGGCATCCCGAAGGCATCGACAAGGTGCGCAGCATCGCGGACAGCCTCGGGGCACCGTTCGCCATGCCGTATTCGTTCGAGCTGTGCCGCCGCAACGTCGATCGGCTCGCGCTGGTCTCCGACCCGGAACTGCGCCGCAGCATGGGCCTGCTGTTCCGGCGCCTGCGGATCGCGGTCGAGCCGGCCTGTGCGGCGTCGACGGCGGCACTGCTGGGGCCGCTCCGCGAGACGCTGCTCGGCCGCAGCGTGGTCCTCGTCTTCTGCGGCAGCAATATCGACTGGGCAACGTTCGCGTTGCAGGCGGATTTCGGCGATGCCGACGCCGCTTGAAGAACTCCGGGCGATCGTCGGGCCGCGCGGCTGGTCGGACGATCCCGCCGAGCTGGAGCCGTTCCTGACGGAACGCCGCGGCGCCGTACGCGGCTCAACTGCGCTCATGCTGGCGCCGAAGACCGTTGCCGAGGCGTCCCGGATCGTGTCCGTCTGCGCCCGGGAGCGCATCGGTATCGTGCCGCAGGGCGGCAACACCGGGCTGTGCGGCGGCGCGATACCCGACGCGTCCGGCACGCAGGTCCTGCTGCGCATGGGCAGGCTGAATGCCGTGCGCGCCATCGACGCCGACAACTTTGCGATGACGGTGGAAGCCGGCTGCATCCTGGCGGACGTGCAGGCTGCGGCGCGGCAGGCGGGCCTGTATTTCCCCTTGAGCCTGAGTCCGGAAGGGAGCTGCCAGATCGGTGGTAACCTGTCGACCAACGCCGGCGGCATCAACGTGCTGCGCTACGGCACGGCACGCCAGCAGGTGCTCGGGCTGGAGGTCGTGCTCGCCGACGGCACGATCTGGGACGGTCTGCGCGCGCTGCGCAAGGACACGGCCGGCTACGACTTGAAGCAGCTGTTCCTGGGCAGTGAAGGCACGCTCGGGATCATAACGGCGGCGACACTGGCGCTGCATCCGGATCCGGGTCCGATCACGACCGCCGTGGTCGCGCTGGATTCGGCGGCCGCTGCCGTAGCCCTGCTGGCGCGCATGCGAGCGGACCTCGCCGACCGCATCCAGGCGTTCGAATTGATCTCCGATCGCTGTTTTCGTTTCGTGCACCGTCACATCCCCGACACCGCGCCGCCGTTCGACAACGCCTACCCCTGGTACGTGCTGCTCGACGCGGCCGTCGGTGGCGGCGAGGAACGCGTCGCGGCGTCGATCGCGGCGGCAATCGAGAACGGCGTCGCGGCGGACGCGATCGTGGCCAAGAATTCCGGGGAAGCCGAACGCCTGTGGCGGCAGCGGCATTCGATCTCGGAGGCACAGCGCCACGAAGGTGCGTCCCTGAAGCACGACGTCGCCGTACCCGTCTCGGCGCTGCGCGAGTTCCTGGAGCGGGCCGGGCGACTGGTCGGGGAACTGCAGCCCGGGGCGCGCCTCGTGACCTTCGGTCACGTCGGCGACGGCAATCTGCACTACAACGTCTCCCAGCCCCGGGGTGCCGATGCCGCGGCGTTCAGGGCAGCGGGACGGACGCTCACGCAGGCCATCTACGAACTCGTCCGCGAACTCGGCGGCACGATCAGCGCGGAACACGGCATCGGCGTCCTCAAGAAAGCCGACCTGGCGACGTACCGCGACGAGCTCGAGCTCGGCCTGATGCGGCGCGTGAAACGGGCGCTGGACCCCCTGGGGATACTGAATCCGGGCAAGGTAATCTGACGACCAGTTCCGCGTTGCGACTTGACGTAAGCTGTAGACTACCTTCGATTGCGAGCCCTGTACGCGGGGCGCGCGGCGAGGATACGGGCCCGGCAGGATGAGTGCAGAACTGGACAGATTCCGGCAGACGCTGGCCGATCAGCTGTCGAACATCGATGACAGGCTGGACGGGCAGGCCGACGATTTGCAGCTGCTCGCCGAGCTCCAGGACGGTATCGGCCGCCTGCTCGGCAATGGCAGCGGCAGCGAGGCCGAGATTCGCCGCGTGCTGCAGGACCGCTACGACAACGGAGACCTCCGCAAGGAGACCTTCCAGCTCGTCAAGTCCATGCTCGACCACTTCGTCACCGACAAGACCCAGGTGATCGATCGCCAACCGGCGAACGCCGACAAGACCCAGGTGATTCAAAAAGAACCGGTCGTCGCCGACAAGACGCAGGTGATCGACCGGCGGCCGGATGCCGCCGACAAGACCCAGGTGATCGACCGCGAAAGCGAAGTCGATTTCCTCGTCGGCGATTCCGCGGCCGGCGACGACAAGATGAGCTCGACCGTCGTCCTGCCGATGGCCGAGACGATCGGGCCGGACGACGCGGACGGCCGCGTACAGGTCGGCTCGGTGTTGCGGGACCGCTTCATGCTCCAGGAACGCGTCAGCGGCGGCAGCATGGGCGTGGTCTACAAGGCGCTGGACCGGCGTCTCGCGGAGGCGGCCACGGGCGAACCCTGGGTCGCCGTGAAGATCCTCGCGCCGCAGCTCTCGCGCAACGGCAAGGCATTACGGGCATTGCAGCAGGAAGCGGCGAAAGGTCGCTGCCTGGTGCATCCGAATATCGTGCGCTTCGTCGACCTGGATCGCGACGACGACCTGTATTTCATTGTCATGGAATGGCTGGAAGGCCGTACGCTGGCGGACGTCCTCGACGCGCAGGATTCGAAGACGATCGGCGTGGCCCGCGCGTTCGAGATCGTGCGCCAGGTCGGCGCGGCGCTGGATTATGCGCATCGCTGCGGCATCGTGCATGCGGACGTCAAGCCCGGCAACATCATGATCACACCGGACGGCAACGCCAAGCTGTTCGACTTCGGCGTCGCGCGTGTGCGCCAGCAACAGATGGGCAACGACGACTTCGACCCCGGCGTGCTCGGCTTGATGACGCCCGCCTATTCCAGCATGCAGGTGCTCACCGGCGAGACGCCGGTGCCGGCCGACGACGTGTTCTCGGTCGCCTGCCTGCTGTACCGCCTGGTCGCGGGCTACCGGGTTTTCGGTCCGCGCAACGCCGCCGAAGCGGCGGAAGAGGGCATGCAGCCGCAGCGGCTGGAGGCGCTCGACGACGTGCAATGGCGCGCGCTGAAGAAGGCGCTTTCCTATGCGCGGGTCACCCGCTTTCAGTCGATGGCGGAATTCATCGACGCGCTCGGCGAGAAGTCCGCGATTCCCGAGGCGTTCACCGTCGATGTTCCGGCGCCGGCCCGTTTCAGCGAAGCATCGAGCAGGCGCGGCAAGACGCCCTGGGTGCTCGTACTCCTCGTCGTGCTCGGCCTGGCCGCCTTCGCCGCGAACCGGTATGGACTGCTGGACGAATTGAAAGCCAAATACCTGCCGCGGGATGCGGCGGCGCCCGTCATCGAGGCGCCGGCGGAGATGGTCCCGCAGGAGGAGCTGCAGCCGGCACAGGAAGAACCACAGGCCGCGGCGGTCGAAGAGGAGCCGCTCGAGGAAGTGGTCGTCGAGTCGAAGGCCAATGCCGGGATGGCGGACATCGCCGATTCGATCGACATCCCCGAACCGGAGCAGATCGCCGCGCCGCTCGTGGACTTTTCGAAACTGCCGCCGCCGACCAAAGAGATCCGCCTCAAGCCGGACGGCAGAGCCGCCGCGCCGGTGACGGTGACGCTGCGCGAGGATGCACAACCCGCGATCGTCGACCTCGTACGCGACGACGTCGAATTTCCGTTGACGCTGCGCGTCGAGGAGGTCGGCTTCAGCGGCAATCGGTCGCCCTGGGTCTCCGGCCAGTACCGCTTCTCCGACAACGGTTTCATCGAATTCCCCGTCGGCCAGGACCGGGCCCGGATCACGCTGACGATGGCCTCGGACCCGGTCCGCGAGGCGGATCAGCAATCGATGCTGCGCGTGCGCGACGTCGATACGCCGGGCACCGAGCTGGCGACGATCAACGTCGTCCTGGAAGACGACGACCAGCGCGCCTTCGAGGCCACGCTGCCGCCGAACACCGTCGCCTTCGCGACCAGCCAGGTGTCGGTCAGCGAGGCCGATCCGGCCGTCCAGCTCGAGGTCATCCGCTTCAATCCCGATCGGACGCCGCTCAGTGTCGGTTACACGCTGCGGGATATCACCGCGACGCGCGGCCAGGATTACTTCGCGCCCTCCAGGGAGACGATCGAGTTCGGTCCCGGCCAGCGTTCGACGCGCCTGCTGATCCCGCTCGTGCAGGACACCGTTTACGAGGACAACGAAGCGTTCAGCGTCGAGCTCACGGTCGACGACTCCGCGGCGGCCACCCGCGACGTGTTCCGGCGCGTCGCGGTGATGATCCGGGACGACGACCAGTAGCCGCGGAAGCCGCTTGCGCGCTTCGCCGCGCGCCCGTTCATTGTTAGACTCCTCTCTCCGCAACGCGGCGTTCTGCCGTGTGAGCGAGGCGATCCGGGACGAGAGCGATGGACGAAAAGGAATTGCGGCGCTATTCACGCGTCGTGGTCGACGGCGACGAACAGGCACCGCATCGCGCGATGTTGCGCGCGGTCGGATTCAGCGACGACGATTTCCGGCGCCCGCAGATCGGTATCGCGTCGACGTGGGCGATGACGACGCCCTGCAACATGCACGTCGACAAGCTCGCCGACGAGGCGGCCGCAGCCGCGGACGCGGCCGGCGGCAAGGCCGTCATATTCAACACCATCACCATCGCCGACGGCATCTCGATGGGCACGCCGGGCATGCGCTATTCGCTGGTTTCGCGCGAAATCATCGCGGACTCGATCGAGGCCGTCGTCGCCGGGGAAGGCTTCGACGGCTTCGTCGCCATCGGCGGTTGCGACAAGAACATGCCCGGCTGCGTGATGGCCATGGCGCGCCTGAACCGGCCGGCCGTGTTCGTCTACGGCGGCACGATCCGCCCCGGTGCGAAGCATCGTGACATCGTGTCGGTATTCGAGGCGGTCGGCGGGCATGCCGCGGGACGCGTCTCGGACGAGGAACTGCAGGAAGTCGAGCGCACCGCGATCCCCGGTCCCGGCGCCTGCGGCGGCATGTATACCGCGAACACGATGGCGTCGGCCATCGAGGCGCTCGGCATGAGTCTCGCCAACAGCTCGGCGCAGGAAGCGGTGTCGCAGCACAAGATCGACGATTGCCGGCGCGCGGGCGAGGCCGTCCTCAACCTGTTGCGTCTCGATATCAAGCCGCTCGACATCATGACCCGGCAAGCCTTCGAGAATGCCGTCGCGGTCGTCATCGCGCTTGGCGGCTCGACGAATGCCGTGCTGCACCTGATCGCGATGGCACGCGAGGCCGGCGTCCCGTTGTCGCTCGACGACTTCACGACACTCGGTGCGCGCATGCCGGTGCTGGCGGACCTGAAGCCGAGCGGCCAATACCTGATGTCGGAACTGATCGCGATCGGCGGCATCCAGCCCCTGATGAAGCGGATGCTGGATGCCGGCCTGCTGCACGGCGATTGCCTGACGGTCAGCGGCAGGACGCTGGCCGAGAACCTGGCCGGCGTCGCCGATTACCCCGCCGAGCAGGACGTCGTCCGCAGCTTCGACGATCCGATCAAGGCCACGAGTCACCTCGCGATCCTGTACGGGAACCTGGCACCGGAAGGTGCCGTCGCGAAGATCACCGGCAAGGAGGGATTGCGCTTCGAGGGCACCGCGCGGGTCTACCATTCGGAGGAGGCCGCACTGCAGGCGATCCTCGACGGCGTGATCGCGCCCGGCGACGTGGTCGTCATCCGCTACGAGGGGCCGAAAGGCGGGCCGGGCATGCGGGAGATGCTGAGTCCGACTTCGGCGATCATGGGCAAGGGACTCGGTGGCGAGGTCGCGCTGATCACCGACGGCCGTTTCTCGGGCGGCAGCCATGGCTTCGTCGTCGGGCACGTGACGCCGGAAGCCGCGGTGGGCGGGCCGATCGCGCTGATCGAGGACGGCGACCGCATCGTCATCGACGCGGAGGCGAAGCGGATCGACCTGGCCGTCGCCGAGCCGGAGCTCGCGCAGCGGCGC
>JBAUVS010000110.1:0-5961 GCA_049583345.1 Woeseiaceae bacterium | reverse complement strand
CGCAGCATGAGCAGGGACGTCTATCTCACCGGCATCACGACGACGGGCACGCCGCACATCGGCAACTACGTGGGTGCGATCCGCCCGGGCATCGAGGCGAGCAAGGACCGTTCCACGCAGCACTTCTATTTCCTCGCCGATTACCATTCGCTGGCCAAGAACGAGGACCCGGACAGGATCGGCCGCTCGACGCTCGAGATCGCGGCGGCCTGGCTGGCGCTCGGACTCGATACCGACCATGCCTGTTTTTACCGGCAGTCGGACATCCCGGAGATCACCGAACTGACCTGGATCCTGCACGGTATGACGGCCAAGGGCCTCATGAACCGGGCGCACTCGTACAAGGCGGCCGTGCAGGCGAACGAGGAGAGCGGCAACAAGGATCCGGACAAGGGCGTGATGATGGCGCTCTACAGTTATCCGATCCTGATGGCAGCCGACATCCTGATGTTCAAGTCGACGAAGGTGCCGGTCGGCCAGGACCAGAAACAACACGTGGAGATGGCGCGCGACATCGCCCAGCGCTTCAATCATCACTATGGCGAGACCTTCGCGATTCCGGAGGCCGTGATCGGCGAAAACACGGCCGTGCTGAAGGGGCTCGACGGCCGCAAGATGTCGAAGAGCTATAACAACACGATCCCGCTGTTCGCCGACGAGAAGCGCCTGCGCAAGCTGATCCTGAAGATCAAGACCAACAGTCTCGAGCCCGGCGAGCCCAAGGAAACCTCCGACAGTACGCTGTACGACATTTTCAAAGCGTTTGCGACACCGCAAGAGGCGAAGGCCATCGAGCAGCGCTACGCCGAAGGCATCGCCTGGGGCGAGATGAAGCAGGTGCTCTTCGAATACATTAATGAACACATCAAGCCTGCGCGCGCCGAGTACGAGCGGCTGATTGCCGACCCGGCAATCGTCGAGCGGGAGCTGCAAAAAGGCGCCAAACGCGCGCGCGAACTCGCCGCGCCTTTCCTGGCCCGGATCCGCGACGCCATCGGCATCCGCAGCCTGGGTTAGGGCGACAGCGGCTCACGGCGCCAGGCTGGTCCGGCACCAAGAGGCCGTCAGATGACATCGGCAACTTCGAAGGAACTCGTGCAGATCCGGGAACGTCTCAACGAGTTGCGAGAGCGTGACACGGCCTTCGAGGTCTTCGGCTCCAGCCGGCATCGCTATGTTCTGAATCCCCCGTTGAAGGCCGCCGAGCTTCGTGAATTCGAGACAACCCACTCGGTGATCCTGCCGGATGCGTATCGGTCGTTTCTCCTGGAATGCGGGAATGGCGGGGCCGGCCCGTACTACGGTATCTTCCCGCTCGGCCACCGGGACCACGGCGCCGGCGGTCCGCTGGAGGCGTGGGCCGAAGGCGACGGCCTTGCGGGTGTATTGTCCCGGCCATTTCCCCACGACCGTGCGTGGAATCTGCCCGAGGAGCGATTCTCGCCGCCGGCCGTGTTCCGATGTGCCGAGGAAGAGAAGATCTGGTACCGGACACTGGAGGACGATACCTGGAAGTCGAGTCTCGTCGACGGTGCTTTGCCGATTTGTCACCAGGGCTGCGCGATCCGCAATTACCTGGTCGTTACAGGCACCGAGCGAGGCAACGTGTGGATCGACGACAGGGTAAACCACAACGGGATCTACCCCGAGGCGACCGATTCGTCGGGCAGAGTCCCGTTCCTGGAATGGTATTCGTCCTGGATCGCGACGTCGCTCGCCCGTGTCCGGTGACGATGCTTTTTCCTGCAGGGTTCCGACGTTGAGTCCGGTTGGCGTCAAGCTTCAAGTCAAGGTCGTCGCAGGATCGTCGCGCAGCTGCATCGCCGGATGGCTCGGCGACACGTTGCGTATACGCGTGTCCGCTCCACCGGAACGCGGCAAAGCCAATGCCGCGGTCGAAGCCCTGCTGAGTGAGACTCTGGGATTGTCCGTATCAGAAGTGAAGATTGTTTCCGGTACGTCATCGCCCCGCAAGGTGGTCCGGATCCTGGGGCTTTCCGAGGCGGAGATTCGACGGAAACTTGCCGATGCTGATGCCTGACAGGTTCCTCCAACTTGCGCAAGCCGCATCCCCGCCGGATACTTGTCGCAATGAGGAGTCGGCATTGAATGGCTCCGGGGAGAAGCGGAATGATCGGCGCGGTTTTTACCTTTGTTCTTCTTTACGCACTGATTTATCTGTTCGAACGACAAAGAGACGATCTGGAAGCCTTCGCCATCGCGGGCGCCGTAGTCGTGCCTTTGATCCTCGTCATCGTCGTCCATTTCGCGCTGCAAATTGCGGGCATCGACCGCTGGACCGGGTTGATCGAGATCCTCGTCCTGGTCGTCGCAACGTACCTGGTTCTCACGATGCATCTGGCGATCCGAAGAACTCGGGCATTGGCCTACACGACGGCCATCCTGGTCTTCAACTTTGCACTCGGCGAGGGCATTGAGATCGTCACGGGCGCCGCCTGAGAGCGCTCTTCTGCGAAATTCCGGGCTCACGAGCCCGCAGGCGCTTCACTTGCGAGCGTAGGGTTCGAACCGGATACTTTCAGAATGGAAGCTCGGCAAAGCACGTGCATCGACTTTCCGGTGTCTGGCTGAACTGCGTATAGAATTGCCATGTCTCCGGAATCGAAAAAGAGACAGGTTTACGGACTGCTCGCGTGGCTGGCCCTGTGCTACCTCGTGGCGGCGGCAGGCGCCGTCGCCTCGTCGCAAGCCGGCACGTTCTACGCTCAACTCGACAGGCCGTACTGGGCTCCGCCATCTTGGGTATTCGGCCCCGTGTGGACGATACTGTACGGGCTCATGGCGATCGCTGCCTGGTTGGCCTGGCGAGACCGCGAATCCCGATATGTCCGAGTCGCTCTCATCTTCTTTGTGCTGCAGCTGCTCCTTAACGCACTCTGGAGTTGGCTCTTCTTCGGTTGGCACCAGGGGGGCCTCGCTTTTCTGGATATTGTTCTTTTGTGCGGTCTTATCGCGGTGACATTGGTCAGGTTCTGGCACATCAGCCCGTTGTCGGGAGCGCTGCTCGTTCCGTATTTCCTGTGGGTCGCATTTGCGTCCGCGCTGAACTACTCGGTATGGAAACTGAACCCGCTGTTGCTGTGACGATTCGACCCGTCACGGTGCGTGACCGAACGCAATGGCTGCGCATGCGCCTGTCGTTCTGGCCGGACGACGCCGCGAATCAAGCCGCCGAGATCGATGCGTATCTGTCGGGTACCGGCGACGATGGCGTAACGCTCGTCGCGGAGCTGTCGGACGGTACCCTGTGCGGGTTCCTGGAAGCCGGGACGAGAGCCTTCGCGGACGGCTGCGACAGTTCGCCGGTGGGCTATATCGAAGGCTGGTGGATCGATCCCGCATACCGGCGGCGGGGGATCGGAGCACGGCTGGTCGTGGCTGCCGAAGCGTGGGCTCGTGAGTTCGGCCTGTCCGAAATGGCCAGCGACGCCGATCTCGCGAACCGCTCGAGCCGGGACGCACACACGGCCCTCGGCTACACCGAAGTGCACGAGCTCGTCTGTTTCCGGAAGGTGTTGTGATGAGGCAGGATTCCGTTTCGGGAACCCGGGCGTGTCTCGTCAGCGCCTCTCGCAAGCGCCACTGGGAGCGTGTCTATACCGAGAAGAAGGCCGACGAAGTCTCCTGGTATCAGCCGAGGCCAGCCTGGTCGCTGGAGCTGATCCGGTCTGCCGGGGTGCCCCTTTCGGAGCCCTTGCTGGACGTCGGCGGCGGCGCGTCGATGCTGGTCGACTCGCTGATCGAGTCCGGTCACAGCGACGTTACCGTGCTCGACATCGCCGGCGCGGCGCTGGAACGGGCGCGGGCGCGGCTCGGCACCAAGGCCGCGGGCGTCGAATGGATCGAGGCGGACATCACGCAATTCGTGCCCGCGCGCCGCTACACCGTCTGGCATGATAGGGCGGTGTTTCATTTTCTCGTCGATCCCGCCGATCGGGACAGTTATCTCGAAGTACTGCGCAGGGGGTTAGCGCCGGACGGTCATTTCATCATCGCCACGTTCGGACCCGAGGGCCCGTTACGTTGCAGCGGCCTCGACGTGCATCGCTATTCGCTCGCAGAGCTGCAGGGACTGCTCGAGCCGCGGTTTTCATTGCGCCGCAGCGAACTCGAAGAGCATCGAACGCCGGCAGGCGGCATCCAGCAGTTCCTCTATGCCTCGTGGCAGGTCCGCGGGTCGGAGTCGGGCACGTGATCGACGCTCTCGAGGCACTGATCCGGCTGCGCGAAGGCAATCGCCGCTTTGCATCCGACGACAGGACCGGCCGCGCACATCGCGAGACCCGGCCGGCAGACCTCGTCGGCGGCCAGGAACCGTTCGCCATCATCCTGGGCTGTTCCGACTCCCGCGTCCCGGCGGAGATCGTTTTCGATCAGGGCCTCGGCGACCTCTTCGTCATCCGCGTTGCCGGAAACGTCGTGGCGCCGTCGCAGATCGGCAGCGTCGAGTTCGCCGCGACGAAATTCGGCACGCGCCTCGTCGTCGTCATGGGCCATTCCGACTGCGGTGCGATCCATGCGACGGTGGAGGAACTGCGCGCTCCGACGGAACAGCGTTCGCGCAATCTTCGTTCCATCGTCGACTTCGTGCGGCCATCGGTGCAAGCGCTCATCGACGAAGGGCTCGGCAGTAACCTGGAAACGCTCGTCGCGGAGGCTGTACGCACGAATGTGTGCGCCTCGGCCGAACACCTGCGGCACGGCTCCGACATCCTCGAGGAACTCGAACGAGACGAGGGCCTGGTTATCGTGGGCGCAGAGTATTCACTGGAGACCGGGCTCGTCGACTTCTTCGACGGCGTCCCGGAGGGTGCGTCGATCGAAGGGTAATGGACGCAAACGAGAGGATCCTCGTGCTCGGCGGCACCGGCCATTTCGGCGCACGGATCTGCCGGCGTCTCGCCAGGCTCTCTGGATCGGAAGTCGTCATTGCGGGCCGCGATTCGCTGCGTGCCGAGGAACTCGCCGAGGAGTTGTCCAAGGCGAATCCGGACACGATGATCTCGGCATGTGCACTGGATCAGGACTCGCCGGAATTCGAGGGAGAACTCCGTGCAACGAGGCCGTTCGTGGTCATACACACGGCAGGCCCGTACCAGGGACGCGACTACCGGGTTGCGCACGCGTGCATCGAGGCCGGTTGCCATTACGTCGATCTGGCCGACGGGCGCGACTTCGTCGCAGAGTTCGGAGTACTCGACGAGATGGCGAAAGAGGCGGACGTGCTGCTCGTCTCCGGTGCCAGTACCCTGCCGTCGGTATCTGCCGCCGTGATCGGGCAGTACCGGGATAAATTCAATAAAATCAAAGATATAGAAATATCGATAGCACCCGCACAGCAGACTCCGCGGGGGCTCGGCACCGTGGCCGCGGTACTGAGCTATTGCGGCAGACCGTTCGAGGTGCTGGCCGCCGGGCAATGGCGTGCGCGGTACGGCTGGCAAGACCTGCGTCGTCAGCACTACCCGACGCTCGGCCGGCGGCTGTCGGGCGCTTGTGACGTGCCCGATCTGGCGCTGTTGCCGCACCTCGCACCGGGAGTGCTCGGCGTGTCTTTCCACGCCGCGCTCGAGTCCCGGCTGGAGCAACTCGCACTCTGGGTAATGGCCTGGCTGACGCGCGTCGGAATGGTGTCGGACTGGTCCCGCTACGCGCCGTCATTCACGCGACTCGGCCGCTGGCTCGCGTCCACGGGCTCCGATCGCGGCGCCATGAAAGTGACGCTGCGCGGCGAAGACCGGCAGGGCAATCCACTCGTGCTCGACTGGAACTTGACCGCGCTCGACAACCACGGTCCCGAGATTCCTTGCACGCCGTCGATCGTCATCACTCGAAAGTTGTTGCGGGGCGAGTTACCGGACCGGGGCGCGGTCCCTTGCATCGGTCTGTTTACGCTCGACGAATTGATGGCCGAGATGGCCGGTTTCTCGATCACGGCGG
>JBAUVS010000109.1:0-2876 GCA_049583345.1 Woeseiaceae bacterium | reverse complement strand
ACGTCGATGACGCGTTCGTGGTCCGCGAAGGAATGCAGCATGTCCTCGAACAGGGGCTCGAGCGCCGCGGCCTGCTCGAACGTGCCCTCGGACTCGTAGACCTCCAGCGCCGCGAGCCCGGCGGCGGCCGCAACCGGGTGCCCGGAGTACGTGTAGCCATGAAACAGCTCGATGGCGAGCGGCGGGCCCTGCATGAACGCCTCGAACACCTTGTCCTGCACGAGCACGGCGCCCATCGGGATCACGCCGTTGGTCAGCCCCTTGGCGGTCGTGATGATGTCGGGCACGACGCCGAAGCGCTGCGGCGCGAACGGCTTGCCGAGCCGGCCGAAGGCCGTGATGACCTCGTCGAAGATCAGCAGGATGCCGTGCCGGTCGCAGATCTCGCGCAGGCGCTCCAGGTAGCCGACCGGCGGCGGCAGGATGCCGGTGGAGCCGGCCACCGGCTCGACGATCACGGCCGCGATGTTTTCGCCGCCGTGCAGGCCGGCGAGCCGCTCGAGGTCGTCGGCGAGATGCGCGCCCCACTCGGGCTGGCCGCGCGAGTACGCCGTGTGCGCGAGGTCCATCGTGTGGCGGATGTGATCGACGCCCGGGATCAGGTTCGCACTGAACGCCTTGCGGTTCGGCACGATGCCGCCCACCGACATCCCGCCGAAATTGACGCCGTGGTAACCGCGTTCGCGGCCGATGAGCCGGGTGCGCTGGCCCTCGCCGCGGGCGCGGTGGTAAGCCAGTGCGATCTTGAGCGCGGTGTCGACCGACTCCGAGCCGGAGTTGGTGAAGAAGCACTGCGTGAAGCCCTCCGGCGCCAGGCGCGTGACTCGTTCGGCCAGTGCAAAAGCCTTGTCGTTGCTGACCTGGAAGGTCATCGAAAAGTCGAGCGTCGCGACCTGCTTCTGCACGGCCTCGACGATCTTCGGATGGCAGTGTCCGGCGCCCGAGGTCCACAGCCCGGAGAACGTGTCGTACAGCTTCGAACCGTCGCTGGCCGTGTAGTAATGGCCGGACGCGCCGGTGATGATGCGCGGCTTCTTTCGAAAGTCGCGGTTGGCCGTGAACGGCATCCAGAACGCATCGGTGGCGGCGGCGGGCATCGGGGCTCACTCCGGGTAACCAAAGGGGTTCGGCAAGTGTACGGCCGACAAGCGATGTTAAACAATCAGTTAGGTGCCAATTCGTAATTCATTGATTTTGTTGGCGACCCGCGACAAAATGTTCATTTTGATAAACACTTCGGGGGTGATCCGCCATGGATCAGGACATCGGCCGGCGGCTGCGGGCGATCCGGGTCCGCGCAGGACTGTCGCAGCGCCAGCTCGCGCGTGCGACGGGCGTCGCGAATGCCACCATCTCGCAGATCGAGGCGGGCCGGCTGAATCCGACCGTCAGCCTGCTGAAAAAAATCCTCGACGGCTTCCCGATCAGCCTCAGCGAGTTCTTCGTCGACGACCTCGACGTGCAGGAGAAGATCTTCTTCCGCGCCGAGGAACTGACCGAGATCGGCGAGGGCGGCGTGTCGTTCCGGCAGGTCGGCGCCAACCTGCGTAACCGGGCCGTGCAGCTCCTCAAGGAGTGCTACCAGCCCGGCGCCGGCACGGGCCGGCACGCGATCACGCACGAGGGCGAGGAGTGCGGCATCCTCCTGGCCGGGCGGCTCGAGGTGACCGTCGGCGATCGCACGGCCGTGCTCAGGGCCGGCGATGCCTATTATTTCGACAGCAGCCGTCCGCACCATTTCCGCAACCCCGGCACGGAGCCCTGCGAACTGATCTCGGCCTGCACGCCGCCGAGTTTCTGAAGCGCGGGCCGGGGGGTGGCCAATGGCCGCCATTTGATGCAAAGTTACGGACTGTTTTTTTAATCCCGATTAAAATTCACATGGCACAGTTCGGCACGGTCTTCTGCGACAATTTGGCGATCGCACGCTATGCGGACGGCGCCTGGCAGCCGCCCACGCTGACGCCGCTGGCGCCGCTCGCGCTGCACCCCGCGGCACACGTGCTGCATTACGCGAGCACCTGTTTCGAAGGCTTCAAGGCGTATCGCTGGGACGACGGCAAGGCGCACATCTTCCGGCTCTACGATCACGTCGCGCGCATGCAGAAGAGCGCCGCGTCGATGTGCCTGCCGATACCCGAGACCGATCTGCTGGCCGACATGGTCATCGACCTCGTCGCCGAGGAGCTCGACAACATCCCGGCCCCGCCGAGTTCCCTGTATTTGAGGCCCACGCTGATCGGCACGATGCCGAACATCGGCGCCGCCGCCTCGCCGTCGAACGAGGCGACGCTGTTCGTGCTGGCCTCGCCGGTCGGCGACTACTTCGCCGGCGGCGGCCGCCCCCTGAAGCTGCTCGTCGAGGACAAGCGGGCCCGCTCGACCGAGCAGCTCGGCAGCACCAAGACCGGGGGCAACTACGCGGCCGCGCTGGGGCCGACGCTCGAGGCCAAGGAGAAATACGGCGTCAACCAGGTCCTGTTCTGTCCTCACGGCGACGTGCAGGAGACGGGCGCGGCGAACTTCCTGCTCATCAGCGACGAGGAAGTCATCACCAAGCCGCTGGACACGACGTTCCTGCACGGCATGACGCGCGATTCGATCCTCAAACTCGCCGCGGATCACGGCTATCGCGTCAACGAGCGGAACTTCACGGTCGACGAACTGCTTGATTTCGCTGCGACGTACGAAGCGGCGCTGTCCGGCACGGCCGCCGGCCTGACGCCGGTCGGCAGCCTGGTCTACGAAGGCGAGGAAATCCCGGTCCGCGACGGCAACGCCGGTCCGAACACCGAACGCTTACGGAAAGCGCTGCAGGATATCCAGTACGGGGTCGCGCCGGACTCGCACGACTGGCTCACCGAGGCCGGCTGACG
>JBAUVS010000108.1:0-1545 GCA_049583345.1 Woeseiaceae bacterium | reverse complement strand
AACTCTGATCAATTCGTCATTGCGAGGAGCGAAGCGACGCGGCAATCCACAGGTCGTTGATTTCAAACACTGGATTGCTTCGCTTCGCTCGCAATGACGACTCCATTTCGAATTGATCAGAGTTTCCTTAAGGCATCCGCGGGAGGAAAACTTAACCCGGTCGGTGATGTCCAATGCACCAGGGCAATCGAGAATGGAGGTCTCGTCATGAAACGGTTTCTCTATGGAATCATCTTCGCGGGCCTGGCGGTCGCAGGCATTCCCGCCCCGGTCCTTGCCGGTGACCCGGTGGACGGTCAGGCGGGCATGAAGTGCGTCAACCTTTCGAGGATCCAGTCCACCGATATCATCGACAAGCAGCACATCCTGTTTCGGCTTACCGGGAAGGACCTGTACGTCAATACATTGCCGCGGGCCTGTCCCGGCCTGGCGCGGGACAAGCCGTACATGTACCGCACTTCACAGAACGAGCTCTGCAATCTCGACATGATCACCGTGCTGGAGCAGGCGCCGTTCGGGCTTACGGCCGGTGCCACTTGCGGGCTCGGCACGTTCGAGCCGATCGACGAGGAAGGCGTGAAGGAATTACAGGCCGAGGCGAGGGCGAACTGGTAGTTCCGCGCAGGCGACCCGGTCAGGCTCCCTTGAGTTCGATGATGTTGTCTTCCGGGTCACTGATGTAGATGGACGGCCCCATTCCGAGCGCGCCGTAGCGAGCGGCGACCTCGCCCGGCTCGACGCCGTGTCTTCTCAGGTATCCGATCAGGGCATCGGCGTCCCAGGGATGCACGGCGAAGCAGACGTGGTCGACGTTCGGTGCGCCGTGATCGGGCGCCGCACCGCCCTGTCGACCCAGTTTGCCGGAGGCGTCGACGAGATCGATGAGGGAATCGCCGGCGCGCAGCTGCGCGAGACCGATCTCGCCGGGACCGCGTTCCAGTCGACAACCCAGCACGTCCCGGTAGAAAGCGATCATATTTTCGAGGTCCGCGACGCGCAGGACGACGTGATCGATACGGGTAATATTGATCGGGTTCTCTTCGGGCATCGTGCCTATGGTAGCGTAGTGGATTAACCGCCGCATTCCGCTACACTCCCTCCGGAATAGCCGGAAAAAATCAAGAACCAACAGGGGGCTGCAGATGGTGTCCACAGCCGGATCCCGGATTCTGCCGATCGGCATCCTGATCTTCCTGCCCATCCTCATGCCGGGAATCGCCAAAGCCGGCGACGATTTCCCGATCGTCCTGGACGAACTGAAGCAGCGTGAAGGCAAGGCGCTGTTCAAGGCGACCTGGGGAAGGGGCGGTCGCCTCGGTACCTTTTACGACGTCGACGCAGACGGACAGCAGGAGTTCATCGCGCTGGACCGTGACAGGAACAGTCTGTCTTTGCAGCTGTTCCAGATCGACGACACAGGAAGCCGCTTCCAGGTGCCCGTCGGCGAGGGGTACGCGGCCGGTCTGGTTCCGGTCAACCTCGACGACGATCCCGCGCTCGAGTTCATCGTCGGCGCGGGCGATCGCATCGGCAAGGTGGAGATGG
>JBAUVS010000107.1:0-8861 GCA_049583345.1 Woeseiaceae bacterium | reverse complement strand
GGATCCCGGCGACGACGCGAGCCATGTCGGCAGCCAGCGCGGCCGGCGAGTCGCCGACGATCATCCGGCGCAGCTTGCGGCCGTCACGGCGCGTCAGCACGGCCGACAGCCGATGCAGTCCGCCCTGGCTGTCGAGCGTCGTGTGCAGGACGGAGCCGGCAGCCGCCTGCTTGCGGATCTTTTCGAACAGGGCCGCATCGGGCGGCGCCGTCAGCACCGTGTCGCCGATGGCATCGAGCACGGATCGCTCGGACGCGACCTCGACGCCGTCATCCTCCAGCATGCGCTGCATCAGACTCATCAACCCGACGCGTACCCAGGCGAGTTCCGGGTCTTCGACGAGGTTGGTCACCGGCAGCACCGCCAGCGTCCCGGCCTGCGGCTCCGGCGCGCGCGTCTCCAGGTACAGGCCGCCGGCGATCACGGCCAGCAGGGCGAGGGCAGCGCCGGCCAGCCAGCGGGCGCGTCGGCCGGCCGGAGTTTGTATGGCGGGCGATTCCTCGCGTTGGCTTTCCGGCTCGGGACCGCGTTCTGCCCGGACTTCGGCCGCAAACCGGTAGCCGTGCCCGTGCACGGTCATGATCACGGACTGCCTGTCCGAGTCGTCGCCGACGGCGCGCCGTGCCTTCATGACGCAACGGCTCAGGGCCGTCTCGGTCACGATGCTGCGAGGCCAGAGCTCGGTGAGCAACTCGTCCTTGCTGACCGCCCGGTCGCGGTGCTGCAGCAGGTAGAGCAGCAGCTCGAAGGCTTTCGGCTCCGTGTCGATACGGCGCCCGTCCGCATCGCGCAGCTCGCGCTTCGAGTCGTCGAGTTCGAACTGTCCGAAACGATGGATCACCGGCCTGTCTGCCCCGTGGCGCCCGTGGTCAGCAAATGGTCAGCAATTCGTCCGCTTGCCGTCAGGACTCCCCGCGAGTTTATCCCGAGAATCTCTCCCCAGCCATAAGCCTATGGCAAACAACTACTTGGAGGGCAAGTTCATGAAACGCAGTCTGATTTTCATCTACGGTGTGGCGAGTTACGCGGTGTTTTTCGCCACCTTTGTGTATGCCATCGGCTTTATCGGCAATATCGCCGTGCCGAAGTCGATCGATTCGGCGCCGACGCTGCCGCTCGGCACGTCGCTGCTCATCGACCTCGGTCTCCTGGGCCTGTTCGCGATCCAGCACAGTGGCATGGCCCGGCCGGCCTTCAAGCGCTGGCTGACCCGCTTCGTGCCGCAGGCGGCCGAGCGCAGCACGTACGTGCTTGCCTCGAGCCTGTGTCTCATCCTGACGATGTGGTTCTGGGCGCCGCTCGGCGGGGTGGTCTGGAACGCGGCGTCTCTGCCGGCGCAGTGGACCCTCACGGGCCTGTACTTCGCGAGCTGGGGACTCCTGCTGTACGTGACATTCCTGATCAATCACTTCGATCTGTTCGGCCTGCGCCAGGTCGGTTATGCACTGCTCGGCAGGGACGTCCCGCCGCAGCGCTTCGTGACGCCGACCCTCTACAGGATCGTGCGGCATCCGCTGTACGTCGGGTGGCTCGGCATCTTCTGGTTTGCGCCCACGATGACCGTCACGCATTTGCTGTTCGCCGTCGTCACGAGTGTCTACATCCTCGTCGCAATCCAGCTCGAAGAGCGGGACCTCGCGGTCGTGCATCCGGAGTACGCGCAATACCGGCGCAAGGTACCCATGCTCGTGCCGTCACCGCGCCGCCGGCTGACGCAGGACGACGAGATTCTCGCCGCATGACCCTGACCGGACCCGGCCGCTTGCCGGGGCCTTTTCGATCCGTCAACCAGGAGTATCAAAATGATCTACGCAATGTTCGCGAACCATCCGGTGCTCGTGCGTCGAATGGGCAAGGCCGCCTTGATCTTCTTTCTCGTGAAAGGGCTGCTCTGGCTCGCCGCCCCGCTGGTGTTCCTGTGGGTCGCCTAGAGCCGCGGCGAATCGAAAAAAGCCGGGCAGCGCCCGGCTTTTCTTGTCACTCGCCCCAGCGTTTCGTGAAGCCGATGCCGTATTCGCGCGGCCGGTTCACGACGATGATCCCGGGCGGCGCGCCGGCCCAGGCGTTCAGTACAGCGCGTTCGTCGGTGAGATTCCTGACGAACAGATTCGCCTCCCAGCCCTGCGCGTCGATGCCGACCTTGAAGTCGGTGATCTGGTACGGTGGCTGGCGTTCGGGTGGAGTGCACTGATCGGTATTGCATTCGACGTCGTTGTAGGAGTCGCCGTAGAAACTGTAATCCAGCCGGACGTAGGGGTTGCCGCCCCCCATCATCGACTGGAAGGTGTACTGTACAGACGCCGAGGCCTTGAACTCCGGTGAAGCCGGGAGGCGTGCGCCCTTGGCGACGTCGACGATACCGTCGAAATCGAAGTCGAGGTTGGAGGTGGTTTCGGACTTCATTTTTTCGAGGTCCAATTCGAGATCGAGACCCTCCACGGGCACCGCGCTGATATTCAATTCAGCACCATCGATCTTGGCATTGCCGACGTTGATCACCATGACGGCATACAGCGGCCCCGGATCGACCACGCCGAGCTGGTACTTGTCCCAGACCATGTGATAGCCGGTCAAGTTCAGGCGCAGTTTGCCGCCGGCCCATTGCGATTTGAAACCGGCTTCGTAGTTCTGCAGGTAGTCGGGATCGTACTGCGCCGGAAGCACGACGCCCGGTCTGGCTATGTTCTCGCCGCCGTTGCGATAACCCTCCGAATACAGTGCGTATACCATCTTGTCGTCGGAAATATTGTAGCTGACGCTGAACTTCGTCGTGCTGTTTTCTTCAGTCACGACCGGATGCGAGATGTTGTCGATGCGACCGCGCGGTTGCCCGATGAAGAAGGTGCGATCGCGGGTGTGCCTGAACCAGCGTGCGCCGATGGTGAAGGTCCAGTCTTCGGTCGGCTTGTAGTTCAGCTCGCCGAACGCCGCGTATTGTTTCGTCTTCGTGTGATTGTTTGAATTATAGAATGCGTTATCTGTCTCGCCCCGATGGGCCGGCTCTTCACCGTAGTAGACCGCGAAGTAGTACCAGTACTGGAATGACTTCGTATCCTCGTAATCCTGCATGCGCGACTGGAAGTCCCAGTGGTCGTCATACTTCTCGTAATAAAGACCCGCAAGCCAGCCCCATTTCTCGCCGTCATGTGAGAGCCGGATCTCCTGCGAGAAACGGTGTGTGTCCTCCGGATTGATCCAGCCCTGGCCGACCGGATCTGCGGCATCGTACGAGACACCGACCGGACCGAACGCATATGCGACGATGCCATAGCTCACATAGAAGCCGCGCAGGTAGTCGATATACAGAGTGTTGTCGAGCTGATAGAGGATGTCGCGCGTGAAGTAGGACGTCGCCGAGACGAGTTGGGCGAAGCCGAGGTCGCCCTCGATCGTCAGACCGTATTGCGTCCACTTGTCGTTGCGGAACTCCTTGATGAAGCGGATCTGGTTCAGGTCGCCGGCGTGGCTGGGATTGTGCTCGGTATTGCCGGCGGAATCCATGTCCTGATAGACAATACTGGCGGTCGCCGCCCACTTGTCGTTGACGTCCCAGCGTGCGGAGATGCGGCCGCCCTTGTATTCGGCCTCGCCGCCGACGTTCTTCCTGACGACCGCCGAGTTGTCGAAGGTGCCGCCCGGCGACTCCGAGAACACATTGTCGATGAAGCCGCCGTCCTTCGCCGAAAACCCGACGAGGCGGATCGCGAATTTGTTCTCCACCAGCGGCATGTTGAGCACGCCGCTCAGGTTGTAACTCGTGTCGCTCGTACTCCCGGTAGAGAATTCCGCAGACACGTTCGACTCGAACCGTGTCGTGTCCGGCTTGTTGGTGACGATACGCAGCGTGCCCGACTGCGAACTGCCGCCATACAGAGTGCCCTGAGGGCCGGACAGCGCCTCGATACGCTCGATATCGACGAGCCACGGTTCGGGCGTCGCCGACGGTTGCGTCAGGGGTTGTTCGTCGAGATAGACGGCGGCCGACGAATCCGTAAAGAAGGCCGTACCGGCCTCGCTGACTCCGCGGAACACGACCTTGTTGGCGCCGGGGCCGCGTGCAACGTAGGACATGCTCGGGATCTTGCGCGCGTAGTCGTCCATCGACTGCAGACCCGCGCGTGCGATACTCTGGGCCGAGATTGCCTGGATGGATTCGGGTATGTCCTGCAGATTCTCCGTGCGTTTTCGCGCGGTGACCACGATCTCATCGAGCGTGTCCTGCGCCGCGTAGGCAGCGGTGAGCTGCGTACCCAATGCCACGGAAACCGCCAGCGAAATCTTGCCGCTGGCGGAAAGTTGCCACCCCTGTTCCTGAGAACTCATCGATCACCCCACATGCCGACGATTGATACAAGCTTATTCCGGTTCACCGTTGCCTGACAAATATTTTCCTGGAATTTTTTGATTTTCCAGCGGCGAAAGCGTTTCTCGCAATGAATCCAGCAGATTGCCGTAACGCGAGGCGACTCCTATAGAATCCCTGTAAAGCGGTTGGCGCACCTGTTCGGAACTCGCCGTCCGGACCGGCCTTTTCGTTTTATGGAAATCGAGGCAAGCATCGTCCCAGGGCAAGCCGCAATGCGCGAGAATTCGCCGCACCTGCGCCTCGAGACCGTCGACGACATCCTCGTACCGGACGCAGAGTACTCGCCCGGGCAACACCGCGTCCCAGTGCGCCATCATGCGAATGTAATCGAGGTAGTAGAGGCCGAGTTCCTCGAGATCGTAGGTGAAACTCTGACCGCGCGCGAACAGCTGCTTGTAGCAGGACAGGCAGGTATCGAGCGGATCGCGGCGGGCGTCGATGAATATTGCCTCGGGGAGAGCGAGTGCGAGCAGGCCGATATTGGCGAAGTTGTTCGGCATTTTGTCGATGAAATACGGGGCTCCGGATCGGTGCCGACGGGTCTCGTCGTCGTACCATTTGCCGAGCTCGGCCACGAATTCACGGGGGGCCGCGGCGAAGGCCTCCGGATAGCGCTCACGGCCGCCGGTCTTGCGCTCGATGTAACGGACCATTCGGCCGCCTTCCGGCAATTCAAAAGTCGCCTCAACCATCGGGTGGCTCGACAGGATCTGTTCCAGCAGCGTCGAGCCCGAACGCGGCAGGCCGACGATGAAAATCGGCCTCACACCCCGATGCCCGAAGCCGTGCAACTGTGCAATGAATTCCGGCGTGAAAACGGTCCGGATGCGGCGGTTGATGTCCTCGGTATGCACCGGATCGTAATGCTCCTGCATGCGCCGGAGCCGGTTGCCGTGGTCGTAATGCTCGAACGCGGCCGCGTAGTCGCCCGAATCCTCTGCGGCCTTGCCGAGCGCGAACGACAGATGTACCTCGTCGGCCGGCTCGAGGTTTCCTTTCCCGATTTGCTCCTGCATCGCGGCGATCTCGTCATCACTGAACCGGAAGGTCTTGAGATTCGACAGACTCCAGTAGATCTCTCCGGCATCGGGCTTCTTTTCGATGCCGGTGCGGTACGCAGCGACCGAGCGTTCGTATTCGCCGAGCGTGCGCAACACGTTGCCGAGCCCCAGATAGCCCGCCGCGAGTTCCGGGCGACACTCGATCGCCCGTTCGTAGGCGCCGACCGCCTCTTCCGTCCTGTGCTCGCGTGCCAGTGCGTTCGCCAGCCCCATCCGCGCGGCGAAGTTGTGTGGTTCGGCCCGCGTCACCGCCTGCATAGTCTCGACCGCGTCCTCGAACCGGTTCAGCTCGATCTGCGCCGCCCCGAGATCGAGCCGCGCAGCCGTATAGTCCGGAGCCAGTTCCAGTGCCTTGGTAAGAAGCACGACGGCATCGCGGTATTGTTCCAGCTTCATCGCCACCATCGCGAGCAGCCGGATCGCCGTGACGTTCTGCGGGTCTGCCCGGAGTATTTCCCGGTAGATCGCTTCGGCCTCGGCATGTTTGCCAGTACGGTGCAATTCGGCGGCCTCGGCGAGCTTCTCGCGGTGCGGCTTCTGCCGGATGAAGGCCTGCAGCACGGCCGTTGCCTCTTCCTCCCGGCCCAGCCGCAGCAGGAGTTGTCCCAGTTTCAGCTGCGCGGCTTCGAATGCCGGGTTGATCTCGAGCGCACGGCGCAGCGAGTCTGCGGCTTCCTCGGGACGGCCCGCCGCGAGCAGTGCCTCGCCCAGCTGTTCATGGCCCTTGGCATATTCGGGTTCGCGGTTGACCGCCTCACGCAGGTGCCGCAACGCTTCTTGAGGCTTGCCCTGTCGCAACAGCGCCGCGCCGAGCAGCGTGAGGAAATTCGTCTCTCCGGGATAGTCCTCGAGCGCAGCCCTCGTGATGCGTTCGGTCATCGGTGCGTCGCCCGCACGCAGGAATTCGACGGCACGCCCGAAGGTCGCGCGGGCCTCCTCGAGACTGCTCATCGTGACTCGTTCTCTTTCATCCGCATATCCGGCGCTCGCTTGCGCCAACGCGTATCTTTACTATACGCAGCATAACCCACTCCGGAACCGCGCCAGAAACGGGGCGCAACAAGCGAGTCTCCCATGACAGCACGCATTTCAGGAACAGTCCTTGCCGTCCTCGCCACTTTGGCCGTCGCGGCAAGTCCGGCCTCCGCGCGCCCGCTCGCGCCCGAGGACCAGTACAGCGTCCGCGATATCAGCGAGGCCAGGCTGTCGCCGGATGGTAACTGGGTCGCATACACGGTTACCCGGAGCGATGCCGATCTCGATGAACAGACCAGCGACCTCTGGATGAGCCGGGTGGACGGCAGTGCGTCGGTGCAGCTCACCAACACGCCGGAATCCGAATACGCGCCGCGCTGGAGCCCCGACGGCAGCAAGCTCGCATTCCTGTCCGATCGCGGCACGGACGATGACAGCGCCCGCATCTGGATACTGGACATGCGCGGCGGCGAGGCCCGCCTGCTCGAAGGACCGTCGAATCCCGTGTCGGACTTCGCGTTCTCCCCCGACGGCTTGTCTGTCGTCTACGTCGCGGAGGTGGATCCCAACAGGACCGACGCCGACAAACCGCAACCCGTCGTTATCGACCGCTACTATTTCAAGGAAGACATCACCGGCTACCTCCACGGACAGCGCTCGCACCTGTTCCTGCTCGATATCGCCGACGGCAAGAGCCAGCAGCTCACTTTCGGCGACTTCGACGACATGCAACCCGCATTCTCTCCCGACGGCAAACGCATCGCCTTCGTCAGCAAGCGGGTCGGCGATCCGGACCGCCATAACAACTGGGACATCTACGCGATGGACGTCGAGCCGGGCGCCGCAGTCGAGCGCGTGACGAAGAACCCGGGGATGGATGGCGATCCGTCGACCGCTTCCGACGGCGGCTGGGGCAGCGGCGCGCCGGACTGGTCTCCCGATGGCAGCCGCATCGCCTACCTCCACGGCGGCGCACCCGAGGACATCTGGTACGGCCTGCTGCAGGTTGCCGCGATCGGCAGCAACGGCGAAAGCGACACGCTGCCCACCGAGGGGCTCGACCGCAACACGCTGCGCCCGCGCTGGTCGACGGACGGTCGTTCGCTCTATTTCATGCTCGAGGACGACCGCAGCGTGCAGCTCGCGAAGGTGCGCTTGCGCGACGGCCGGATTGAGAGGCTCACCGCGCCCGGCAACGTCGTCTACGAATTCGAGGTCGGCAAGGACGACCGCGTCGTATACGTCTCGAGCAATCCGCAGTCCCCGGCGGAAATCTGGACGCTCGATAAAGGCAAGCCGCGCCGGATAACCGCGCAGAACGACGCCTGGCTGGCCGACGTCGACCTGCTCCCCGCCGAGTCGCTCACCGCGAAGAGCTCCGACGGCCTCGAGATCCGCGGCATGGTCATCGACTCCCGGAGCGACAAGTCAGCGCCCGGGCCGCTCGTCCTGCGCATCCATGGCGGGCCGGTCGGCCAGTTCCAGTACGAGTTCGACTTCGAGTGGCAGCTGTTCGCGGCCGCAGGCTACGTCGTCGCCGGCGTCAACCCGCGGGGCAGTTCCGGACGCGGCTACGAGTTCCAGAAGATGCTGTTCGCTAAATGGGGCTCTGTCGACGTGCCGGACATCCTCGGCGCGGCCGACCAGCTGATTGCCGCCGGCGTCGCCGATCCTGACCGCATGGGCGTCGGCGGCTGGAGTTACGGCGCGATCCTGACCAACTACGTGATCGCATCGACGGACCGCTTCAAGGCGGCCACCAGCGGCGCCGGCATGTCGGACATGCTGGGCGGATACGGCATCGACGAATACGTGCGCGAGTGGGAACTCGAGCTCGGCAAGCCGTGGAAGAACACCGACCTCTGGATCAAGTTGTCCTATCCCTTCCTGCATGCCGATCGAATCTCGACGCCGACGCTGTTCATGTGCGGCTCCGCGGATTTCAACGTCCCACTGCCGGCCTCCGAACAGATGTACGAAGCGCTACGCAGCATCGGCGTCCCGACCCGGCTGGTCATCTATCCGGAACAGAACCACGGCTTCACACGACCGAGCTTCATCCTCGACAAGCGCAAGCGTTACCTCGACTGGTATGCGCGTTACGTGAAGCCCTGACTGCTTCGCGGCCCGGGCCCGAAAGGGTCTGCAGGACCCGGAAAAAAAGACCGGGCAGAGCCCGGTCTCAACTGTGCCTGAACCTGTGGGGGGACAGGGGGTCAGGCTGCTCTTAAAGCGTCCGCGGCCGACAGATACTCGTAGCCGAGATCGTGAGCCACGGCCTCGTGGTTCACATGTCCCGCGTGGACGTTCAGCCCGTTCGCGAGGTGGGGGTCGCGGATCATCGCATCGCGCCAGCCGAACTTCGCGAGTGCCCGCACGAACGGCAGCGTGGCATTCGTCAACGCGAAGGTGCTCGTGCGCGGCACCGCGCCGGGCATGTTCGTCACGCAGTAATGGAC
>JBAUVS010000106.1:0-1681 GCA_049583345.1 Woeseiaceae bacterium | reverse complement strand
AGCACGGCCCAGTTCGTCGTCGTATCCAGACGCTGCCGCCAGACCATCGCGCGATGCGATTCGCCGCGGTAGAAATGCGTCATGACATTGAAGTATTCCGGCCGGGTCAGCGCGTAATCTTCGAATGACCGCGATTTGGCAGAGCTTTCCTGATCTTTCGGATCCATAAGCAAGAGTCTAGCAGGCAAACGACCGAGGCCGGAGCAGCCGGATTCTGATGCGGTTCTGTTCGGACACGCCTAATTGGGAAGCGTCGCCGACCCGGTGACTTCGAAACTGCCTGCGATGCCCGATGCCGGCCTGAGCCCGTCGCGCGAGACGGGTTGTCCGCCGCCGACCCAGAGGTCGACGGGGCCCGGAAGCACCCGGCGTACGCCATCCGCATCGACGGTGCTCATCTTGCGGTCATCGAGCGTGAAGGAGACCGTTCCGGTTTCGCCGGAGGCCAGGGAAATCCGCTTGAACCCGGCCAGGGCACGGATCGGAGCCCCCTCGACTTGCGGCCAGTCGAGGTAGAGTTGCACGACCTCGTCGCCGTCGCGGTCGCCCGTATTGGTCACGTCGACCGTCACCGTCACGCGGTCGCCGGCGGCGGCCCGCCGTTTGGAAACGCGCAGCTTGCGGTACTCGAAGCGGGTGTAGGAAAGTCCGTAGCCGAACGGGTACAGCACCTCGCCATCGAAGTATCGATAGCTGCGATGCGACATGTCGTAATCGGTGAACGGCGGCAGGTCGTCGACGGAGCGGTAGAACGTGACCGGCAGCCGACCTGCCGGGCTGAAATCGCCCGCGATGGCGCCGGCGACGGCGTCGCCGCCCTGCCCGCCCGGATACCACGCCTCGATGATCGCCGGCAGGTTCTCGTCCGCCCAGTTGATGCTGAGCGCGCTGCCGTTGATGAGGACCAGCACGACCGGCGTTCCCGTCCCGGTGACCTGTTTCAGCACCTTCCGTTGCACGGCGGGCAGATCGAGACTCGTGCGGTCGCCGCCGGCGAAGCCCTCGACGTCGATGTGCATCTCTTCGCCTTCGACCTGTGAGGTCAGGCCGGCGACGAAGACGACCAGATCGGCATCCGCCGCCGCGGCAACGGCGTCCCGAGCGCCCTCGTCGCCGGGCACGGCCCAGAGCAGGCGCTCATCGCCGTGATCCTGCCGCTGGAAGGCCTCGATTTGAATCGGGTAGGTCTTGCCCGCCTGTAACTCGATCTTTCCCGTCGCGATCGAGGGACGCCAGTCGACGTGCCATGCATCGACGATGGAGTTCCCGTCGACGCGGATTCGGTAGCCGCCATTGGCGTCATATCGGAAGGTATATGCGCCAGTCTCGGGCGCACGGATGAATCCGGACCAGCGGATCGCGCCATTCCTGCGCTCGCCTTCCCACGCATATCGAACTTCATCGCTGACGAAAGTCCGGGCCGGTTCACCCCCGAAGGACCGGTCCTCGAAGACGGCTGCCGCCAGCCCGGGCGTCCGGCAGCGGGCATCGATGCAGAGAATCCCGGCGGGCACGGGCGCGAGCGCAGGGTCAATGAGTCCGGAGCCTTGCGCGTGGGTTACTTCGGCGTCCGGGAACCGCCGCCGGATCCCGTCCAGGACGGTGACCGGGTGGGACGGGTCGCCGTTGTAGTTCCCGACCAGCGAGGCGATGGTATCCGCATTCGGACCGATCACGGCGA
>JBAUVS010000105.1:0-2905 GCA_049583345.1 Woeseiaceae bacterium | reverse complement strand
GTCGTCGGCAACCGGCGAACCGTCCGCCGCCTCGAGCGGTGCGGGCACGCGACTGCGAATGTCGTCGGCCGTGGCGGACGACGAGTAAGGCGATGCGCCACTGACGAGTTCGTAGATCAGCCCGCCCAGCGCGAAGATATCGTCTGCCGGCTGCGCGGGCTCACCCGCCAATGCCTGCGGACTCGCGGCGATCAGCGAACCGCCGCGGGCATCGCCGCCGCTGGGCGCTGCGACGCCGAAGTCGACGAGGTAGGGTGCTCCGTTGCGGTCGATCAGGACATTGCCGGCCTTGATGTCGCGATGCACGACACCCTTGCCGTGCGCATAGCGCAGCGCATCTGCGACCAGGCCGATAGCCGGCAGGATGTCCGCGACCGGCGCCCCCGCCAGGACTCCGATATCGGGCCCGTCGATGTACTGCAGACTGTAGAAGACCGGATCGGCGGATTCGTGGAACTCGAAGACGCGCACGATGTGCGGATGGATCAGACGCAGGCTGGCCTGCCATTCCCGGTGAAAGTCGGCGGGGCTGACGGACTCGCTGACGAGTACCTTGACGGCGACCGCGGCGCGCGTCAGTCGATCGCGGGCAAGCCACGTCTGCGCGGCGCCGCCGGCTCCGAGCTTTCGAACCAGGGTGTAGCGGCCGGCAAGCTCGATTCCTTTCTTCAGGTCCTGCATTGGCGGTCGATTAGTGTCCTGTCCGAACGCTTCGCATGATTTCACAAGCCATGCAACGCAAGGACACTAGTTCGAGGGTTCCGCGACCCGCACCGGCCCGGCGGCATCTTCGCTTGCCGGGTAACCGGTCTCGGCCTCGTAGATCTCCTTCAGCAGGCGCCGCCAGCTTTCGTACTGAGCCGCGGCGGTGCCGGTCAGGCGGCGCGTTTGACCTTCGACGGTGACCACCATGGGCGCCGCCTCCGAACCGAAGGATTCCGACAGCTCCTTGATAGCCTCGAGATGCATGTGCGATTCGGAGCGTCGCGAGAAACCGTTCATCATCGTATTGAAACCTTCGGTCATCGCAATGGCCTGCAGGCTGCTCTTCATCTGCGCCTGGTGATAACTCTTGTCGCTGGTATCGGCCGCCAGTGCCCCGGCGAATATTACGGCACCCATCAGCGTCTGCATCGTGGCCGAGCGCCGCACTTGCCGATAGTTGACCGATTCCTCGCGTGCGGACTTGCGCCACGCACTGTACGGGATGGCGATCCCGTAGTAGAAATTCGCGTAATGCTCGTTGAGCGTGTCGATGACGAGCCGGTCACGCTCGCGTATCTGCCGCAGCCGGGCGACGGCCGGGTCGTTCTCGGCCGGCAATCGGACGATGGTGACATGGCCGTCGTCGTCGGTGGAAATGTAGTCGCCGAACTGCTCGGGCGACATGTCGGCGAAGAACTCGAGTTCGGAAGTCTGCCGGATCGTGTGGATCCTGTCCGGGGGCAGCGCCTTCACGTAGTCCCGCAGATCGTTCGCGATGTCATTGAAGACCTTCTGGTACGGGTCCTGGCTGCGATCCCGGTGTTCGGAGTAGGACGATACGCCGGTCTGCGTGCTGTAATCCCGCTGATACCACTCGTTACCCTGGGCGTCTTCGACACGGATGGCCAGCGTCACGAACTCGCCGTCGGACTCCTTGATCCTGCCGCTGATCGTGACGTCCGTGAAGGCCTTGCGGGACGGGATCACGCGCACCGCCCCCCAGTAGCCCGTGTCCTGCAGCGTCGTCTTCAGGTGATAGGGCAGGTAACGCGACTCCGCGGCACGGATCTCCGGATAGACGCCGGTCTTGTCCGGATCGTTGTCCGCCGGTAAGTCTTCGTCGAATTCGACGATGCCGATATCCAGCAACAAGCCCTCGGCCGGCGGCTGGTCCGTGGTCTTCAGTTCGGTCTCATCGGCTTTGATGACCTCGTTGACCGAGCATGCAGCCAGCCCCATCCCGGCCAGCAATATCAACAAGCTTGTCCGAGTCGTCCTACCCAATGCGGATTCCCAGTGTTCTTGCGCTAGATTCCCTTGTATTTACGATACTCATCCCAGAGGCGTTCCCTCAATTTCGGATCATCCTCCGCGAGCGCGGCTTCGCGCAACTGGCGGGCGATGATGTCATCGTCGACCGTGACCGGGATGTCGTCCGGCGTACGCTTCTGAATTTCTTCCTGGCTCATGTTGTCGATCGGTGACTGCCTGGTCGTCGAATTGTTCGCCACCTCGATCGAACCGTTGCTGCTGCCGCTGCCCGACCCGGTCGCCCCCTGGGCGCCCAGGTCGATCCCGCCGCCGCCGCCCTGCTCCTTGCCGAAGCCTTCGGTGTTGCGACCGACCGACGAGACCTGGCGCTGCTCCTCGCCCAATACCTTGTCGAATCCGCCGACCGACTCGTCGAGTTCCTTGCCGAGCCGTGCCGCACGCTCGGCACTGCTCTCGCCAGGATACTGCCCGACGCCGCCGGCTCCGCCGGTGCCCTGCACCGATCCGTCGGCGCCGCCCGGCGTTCCGCCACCCTGGCTGCTCTGCGAGCTGGCCTGCGCGGAACTCTGTGATCCGCCCTGCGAGCTGCTTTGCGAGCCGCTCTGCGATTGCTGCGAGCTGTTGTCGGCCGACGCGCCGCCGCCACCGATACATTCGCCGGCCTGGCCCATGCCGCCGACGCCGCCGGGTAACGCACCCGTGTCGCCGCAATCGCCGGACGAAGTGCTGTCGCTGTCGCTGTCGTTGCTGGTGTCGCCGCTGTCGCCACTCTGGCCGCTCTGGCCGCTGTCGAGGGTCGGATCCTCGTTACCGCCACCGGCGCCGGTCTCACTCGGCATCGGCGGCGGTCCCGCCGTCTGGTCGGACGGGTAACTGCCGACGCTGCCGCTGCTGCTGTCGCCGCCGCCGGAACTGCTCGACGTGCCGG
>JBAUVS010000104.1:0-7629 GCA_049583345.1 Woeseiaceae bacterium | reverse complement strand
GATGACGACCTTGCCGGTCGGGGACGGCATCGCCGGCACGCCGATCGTCGTCGACGGCGTCGTTTACGCCGGCGCGGCGTTCTCCATCGCGTTCGCTCTGGATGCGACGGACGGGCATATCCTCTGGTCGTATGACCCCGAGGTTCGCAAAGCGTTCGCCGCTCACCCGAACCTGTCGTGGTATGCACGCGCCAACCGCGGCGTGGCGGTCGGCGGCGGCGGCGTGTACCTGGCGACGGCGGACTGCCGCCTGATCGGCCTCGACGCCGCGACGGGCAAGCGGCGCTGGGAGGAGACGACCTGCGATCCCGAACTCGGCTACGGCATCTCCGATTCCCCTTACTACGGCGGCGGCAAGGTCTTCGTCGGCAATGCGGGCTCGGAATCGGGGAAACCGAACAGGGGCTACGTGTCCGCGTATGACGCCGATACGGGGAAATTCCTCTGGCGCTTCTATACCGTGCCGAGCCCGGATCCGGCGCAGAACACGACGCCCGAGATGAAGATGGCCGCGGCGACCTGGTCACGCGAGACGCTGGCGAAGTACGGCGGCGGGGGCAGCAACTGGAATTCGATGACCTACGATCCGGACAGCCGCGTGCTATTCTTCGGCACCGCCGGCGCCCTGCCATACGTCTATGCGTGGCGCAATCCGGACGGCGGCGACGCGCTGTTTACCTCATCCGTCATGGCCGTGAACGCGGACACGGGCGAATACCTTTGGCATTACCAGACCGTCCCCGAAGACAGCTGGGAATACAACGCGACGATGAACATCGTGCTCGCCGAGCTGCCCATCGACGGGAAACAGCGGGACGTCGTGATGATCGCCCCGAAGAACGGCTTCCAGTACGTCCTCGACCGGCATACCGGCGAACTGCTCGCGGCAGACAAGTATGCGAAGGTGACGTGGGCGTCGCACATCAACCCGGAGACGGGAAGGCCCGTCATCGAGCCGGGGGCGGAGTACTGGAAACGCAAGCCCGGCACGAAAACGCTCGTGTGGCCGAACATGTGGGGCGCGCATAGCTGGAACCCCATGGCATTCAGTCCGAAGACCGGCCTGCTCTACATACCGGTCATCGATATCCCCGACGAAGTCACCTACGAGGGCAACGGCGACTACACCGACACGCTGAAGCTCATCACCGAGATCGACGGCAAACCGTTCAGCCCCGGCAAGCTCGTCGCATACGACCCGGTGACGCAGCGGCCCCTGTGGACCGTGGGGCACAAACTGCCGTTCAACGGCGGCGTGCTCGCGACCGCAGGCAATCTCGTGTTCCAGGGCGACGCCTACGGCAGATTCGCGGCCTACCGTGCGACGACCGGCGAGGAGCTCTGGTCGCTGTCGACCGGCTCGACGATCGGCGCGGCTCCGGCGAGCTACCTGCTGCGCGGGCGGCAGTATGTGCTGGTGGCGGCGGGCGAGGGCGGCGGCGCGCAGTACGTGTTCCCGGAACTGCATGCGGAGGACCGGGCGCAGGGCCCGACTCGACTGATTGCACTCGCGCTCGGTGGCCGTCAGGACGTCGAGATGCCCGTATCGGGTCGCCCCCAGTTGCCGGAGCAGCCGAAGCTGGAGGCAACGGATGCGACTGTTGCGAAGGGTGCGGAACTGTTTGCCGAGCACTGCTCGGACTGCCACGGAAAGGACGCGGTTGCCCGCTACGGCGGCACGGTGCCGGACCTGCGCTATGCCGACAAGGATGCGCACGCCGCGTGGGATGCGATTGTCGTGGGCGGAGCGCGCGCGGCGAACGGCATGCCGGCGCAAAAGCTGACGATCGAAGAGGCCGAGGCGGTGCGCGCCTATGTTCTCTCGCTCTCCGAGGCACTCAGAGCGTCGTCCGAATAGCCCGTCGACTCAGCCTTTCAGCTCGACAGCGTCGACGTTCGGTCGATCGCGAACGCCGTCTTCGCCGCGGCCTCCCGCAACTTCGGGCTCGTGACCGACTTGCTGACGTCGTCCAGTGCGTCGTTCGCCGCGGCCCAGATCCTGTCCAACTCGGCCTTGCCGTCGGGGTTCTGCGCGAGTGAGGCCGCAAACTCGTCGTACTCGGCGTGGACGTCGACAAGCAGGAAGACGATGTTCTCTGCGAACTGGTAGAAGATCGTCTGTTCCTCGACCGTCAGGTTGCCGTCGCCGTTGAGGTCGTAACAACGCGATGCGGCGCGGCCGATGCTGTTCAGGATGGCGTCCAGATCTTGCGACATGGCGGGCTCCCGCGGTCAGTTGAATAGCTTGACGATGCTCAGCATCGACTGGAAGGCGGCCTTGACCTGCTGCTGGTTCTCGGCCGCCGCGCGTTTGCGCTGCGACTCCGTCAGGTTGCCGCGGAAACTCGCTTCCAGCTTCCGGTGGCTGCGGATCAGGCCGCGCAGGCCCGCGGCAAGCGCGTCGGGCTCCGATGCGGCCTGCAGCCGTGCCAGTTCCGGCTCGTAGATCCCGCGCACGAGCCGTTCACGCGCCTCTTGCGGCAACGCGCTGCGTGCCTCGGGCGTCATGTCGTTGTATTCACGCCGCTTGCGCTCGATCTCGCGGCGCGCGAGCAGGTCCGCGAACGGCGCGTCCACCTGTTCGTAGCTCGCGAGCAGGCTCTCGAGCGCCGCATCCACGGCCGGGCCCTTCTCTGCAACGATCGTGCGCAGTGCCTCGAAATCGGCACGGTCCTCGTTCGCCCGGCGCACGAGATCGAGCAGGGCACCCGCGGCCACGACCTGCTGGCCGAGCGCCGCGTTCCTGTCCCTGATCGCCTTGAAGTCCAGCGTGTCGCAGGAGCCTGTCCCGGCCTCGTCCTTCCCGGCGCCGACGGCTGCGAGTTCGGCGACCTGGTTGCAGAGCTCGTGGAGCCGCGACACCACGTCGGAGAAATCCGCGGCCGTGTCATAGGCCGGGTCGCCGAGCACGCGTGCGAGTGCGCGCTGGTAGGAGGCGAGCGTCGCGAGCAGCGTGACCGTCGTCTGCCGCGGCTGCGTAACGTCCGGGGAAACCGGGACTTCGCGTGCCGCGAGCAGCGGCAGGCATTCCGGCAAACTCGCGTCGGCCAGGCATTGGCGGCGCAGCAGTTTCTCCGCATCGGTGAGGCAGCGGTCCTCGGCGCTGAGCAACAGCAGCGGCGACTCGACGCCGCAGCTCGGCCGCGCGGCGATGAATTCGACCAGGAAGTCGAACTGCTGCTGCCCGAGATCCCGGTAATAGTCCCGGGTCGCCGAGACGGATTCGTCGATCAGCCCGGCGACGTCACTCGTGTCCTGCTGCACCACGACGGATGCGCCGGTACAACCGAACGAAACGGCGGCAAGCAGGCCAAAGAAGACGAGGCCCGGGATCGTTTGTCTCATTCGCAGCCCCCTGGTTTCGAGGCAGGTTCTTGTTGTTGATTCCGGCCGGTACCAATGTACGACCACTAAACTACACTTACGGGCAAGGCTTTTCCAACCCGAAAAGGACTCCAAAATGAAACGTTTACTCTTACTTTTCCCGCTGTTGCTACTGGCTGCCTGCCAGCAGGCGCCCATGTCCACGGATCCGTCGGCGATCATGGACCGGTCGGCCGAGTGGCAGACGGCCATGAACGACGGCGACATCGATGCCCTCGTCGCCATCTACAGTGACGATGCCCGCCTGATGCCGGCGAATGCGCCGATGAGCGAAAGCCACGATGCCATCCGCGAGCAGTTCTCCGGCATGATCGAGAACGGCATCAAAGTCGATCTGAGCAATGTCGAGGCGCAGGTCTCCGGCAAGCTCGGCTATCACGTCGGCACTTACGTGGTAAAAGATGCCGACGGCAAGCAGCTGGACAACGGCAAGTTCGTGGAGCTCTGGAAGCAGGACGGCAACGGCCAGTGGCATATTACGAACGACATCTGGAACAGCGACAATCCCCCGCAGCCGATGGCGGCCGCCGAGGGCACGCACATCATGGTCACGCACGAGGTGAAGGACGGCGACCATTGGCTGGCTGCCTGGCGCGGTGTAAACGGCCGGCGGCAACTGTTCGCGGAGAACGGACTGACGGACGTGCACACCTTCCAGAGCGTCGACGATCCCAACCTGATGGGTCTCGAATTCACCGGCGACATTGAGGATTTCAAGTCGATGATGGACGATCCCGACGCCCAGGCCGCGGCGAACGAGGACGGCGTGAACATGGATTCCGTGAAGGTCTTTACCGAAGCGCAATAGGCTGCCTTCGGCCCGGACGCGGCGGCCGGCAGCACGGTCGCCGCACCCCGACCCCCGAGTTTCCCATAAGCAGTAAACTGATCCCATTAACGGGATCAGCGGCCGCACTCATTTTGGGGTTGATTTAATCATTCGATTAATTAAAATAACGCCCCATGAGCACAGAGACCACAGCTTCCCGTGGCGACGCCACCCGCGAGGCACTCATCCTGGCCGCGGTCGAGATCTTCGGCCGTGACGGCTTCAACGCGACCGGCACCCGGGCGCTGGCCGAGGCCGCCGGCGTCAACCAGGCGCTGATCGCCTACCACTTCGGCGGCAAGGCCGGCCTGTATCTCGCCGCCATCGAGTTCATCGTCGAACGGGTCCGCGAACGCATCGACCCGTTGCTCGCGTCCATCAATGCCGAGCTCGGCGACGACAGCGGCGCCGTCGCGCGCGAGCGTTGCCTGGCGCTCATGCTGCAGCTCCTGGACGGGTTTGTCGTACTCCTGACCAGTGACGAGTCCGCCACCTGGGCGCGCCTGATCCTCAAGGAACAACAGGACCCGACCGAGGGCTACGAGCGCTTGTACGACGGCGTGATGAGCCGCGTCATCGGGGTCGCCACGCGCCTGATCGGACGTATCCGTGACCTCGACCCGGAGTCCGAAGCCACCAACCTGCTCGCCATCACGCTGTTCGGGCAGGTGCTCATCCTCCGCACCGCCCGCGCGACCATCGAGCGTCGCACCGGGTGGAAGCAATTCACTCAACGCGAGATCGCCGCCGTGCAGTCACAGATCCACCGCAACGTCACGGCGATCCTCATGCAGGAGCACACCGAATGAAACCGAACCCGCGCATCGCGATCCCCGTCGTCCTGGTACTCGCCGGAATCGCCGCAGGCGCTTACTACCTGTTCGAATCCCGTGAAGACGGATCGGCGCTGACCTTGTACGGCAACGTCGACATCCGCGAAGTCGAGCTCGCGTTCCGGGTGCCGGGGCGCCTCGTCGCGATGGATGTCGACGAGGGCGAGACCGTCAAGTCCGGTCAGCGCGTCGCGCAGATCGACCCGCAGCCCTACGAGGATGTACTCGCGGCCGCCGAGGCCGGCGTGCAGCAGGCCCGCGCCAACGTCGACAAGCTCGAGAGCGGCGCACGGCCGCAGGAAGTGCAGCAGGCGCGCGCCGCCGTACGCGAGGCGGATGCCGCCGCGAAGGACGCGCAACGCAATTTCGAGCGTCAGAAAGGACTCGTCGAAACCGGTGCCAGCAGCCAGCGCATCCTCGACGCGGCCGCGGCCCAGCGCGATGCCACCGCCGCGCGGCTCGCTTCCGCGAAGGAAGCGCTCGCGCTCGCCGAGGAAGGCTTCCGCGCCGAGGACATCGCCGCCGCGAAGGCCAATCTCGCCGCCGCGCTCGCGCGTCGCGACCAGGCGAAGACCCAACTCGACGACACCGAACTCGACGCGCCGTCCGACGGCACGTTGCTCGCGCGAGTGCGTGAACCTGGCAGCATGCTGAACCAGGGCGAACCGGTCTATTCGCTCTCTCTCGACCATCCGGTGTACGTGCGTGCCTACGTAGCGGAACCGGATCTCGGCGTGACCGCGCCCGGTACGATGGTCAAGGTTACGACCGACGCCTCCGCCAAGACCTACACGGGCCGCATCGGCTTCGTCTCGCCGCGCGCCGAGTTCACGCCCAAGTCCGTCGAGACGACCGAGCTGCGCACCGACCTCGTATACCGGCTGCGTATCGTCGTTACCGACGCCGACAATCAATTGCGCCAGGGCATGCCGGTCACGGTCGAAGTGCCGCGCACGAACGGAGGCCAGTGAACCGTGACCGCCGCGGTCGAAATCGACGGCGTCGTCAAGCGCTTCGATGACGTCACCGCATTGGCCGGCATCGACGCGCAAATCGAGGCCGGCAAGCTGACCGGCCTCGTCGGGCCGGATGGCGCCGGCAAGACGACGCTGATGCGCATGATGGCCGCGCTGATGGCGCCGACCGAGGGCCACGTGCGCACGGCCGGGTCCGACGTCGTCGACGATGCCGAACGCGTACACGCCGTCACCGGCTACATGCCGCAGCGCTTCGGACTCTACGAGGACCTGTCCGTCATCGAGAACCTGAGGCTCTATGCAAGCCTGCGCGCGATCGACGAAGCGGGCGAGGAGGGCGTGGACGAGACGTTCAAACGCCTGTTGCATTTCACGCGCCTCGAGCCGTTCAAGGCGCGCCTCGCCGGACGCCTGTCCGGCGGCATGAAGCAGAAACTCGGCCTGGCTTGTGCGTTGATGGCGCGCCCCGACGTCCTGTTGCTCGACGAGCCCAGCGTCGGCGTCGATCCGGTCAGCCGGCAGGACCTGTGGGCCATGGTGCAGGCACTCAAAGCCGAAGGCATGGCGATCGTCTGGTCGACGTCCTATCTCGACGAAGCCGAGCGCTGCGATTCGGTGCTGCTGCTGAACGACGGCAAGCTCGAATACGCCGGCCCTCCGCAGGACCTGACGAAACGTCTGCGCGGGCGTAGCTTCAGCATCCGCGGCGTCACGAAGGGTCGGCGGCGTCTGCTCGCCGATGCCCTGGCGCTGCCTGGCATCTGCGACGGCGTGATCCAGGGCGAATCGATCCGCGCGGTGCTGCGTGAGGATGCCGAGCGCGCGCCGCTGGATGCCCTGGCAGCCGAGCACGGCGGTCATGTCGACAGCGTCGCGCCGCGATTCGAGGATGCGTTCATCGACTTGCTCGGCGGTGGGCCGGGTGGCCATTCGGTGATCGCCGAGAAGATGGCGCCGATCGAGGAGGCCTTCGAGGTCGCCGTGAGCTGCCAGAACCTCAGCAAGCGGTTCGGCGAATTCACTGCGACCGACAACGTCAGCTTCGAGGTCAAAAAGGGCGAGATCTTTGGCCTGCTCGGGCCCAACGGCGCGGGCAAGTCGACGACTTTCAAGATGCTCTGCGGGCTATTGAAACCCACGTCGGGCGATGCGCACGTCGTCGGCTACAACCTGCGCCATGCGCCATCGGAGGCCAAGCTGCAGCTCGGCTACATGGCGCAGAAGTTCTCCCTATACGGCCTGCTGACCGTGCGCCAGAACCTCGAATTCTTCTCCGGCGTCTACGGCCTGAAGAATTCGCTGCGGCGCGAGCGGATCGACGAGATGATCGAGACCTTCGAATTGCAGCGCTATCTCCGTACTTCGCCCGACAAGCTGCCGCTCGGCTACAAGCAGCGCCTGGCGCTCGCCTGTGCGCTGATGCACCGGCCGGCCGTGCTGTTCCTCGACGAGCCGACCTCGGGCGTCGACCCGATCACGCGCCGCGAGTTCTGGACGCACATCAACGCGCTGGTGCGCCGCGGCGTGACCGTACTGGTCACGACGCACTTCATGGACGAGGCAGAGTACTGCGATCGCGTCGCGCTGATGTACCAGTCCAGGCTCA
>JBAUVS010000103.1:0-9958 GCA_049583345.1 Woeseiaceae bacterium | reverse complement strand
ACGCGGCACTCGGCCTCGCGGCGGCGGGCCAGCCGGCCTGGGACCGCACGCCGGCCGCCGAGCGTGCCGCGATCCTGAACCGGGCGGCCGACCTGTACGAGCAGCACGCCGCCGAGCTGATGTCGTTGTGCGTATCCGAAGCCGGCAAGTCGATTCCCGACGCCATCGCCGAGGTCCGCGAAGCCGTCGACTTCATGCGCTACTACGCGGCACGTGCGATCGAGTACTTCGGCGAGCCACGCGTGCTGCCGGGACCCACGGGCGAGCGCAACACCTTCGGTCTGCGCGGCCGCGGCGTGTTCGTATGCATCAGTCCGTGGAACTTCCCGCTGGCGATCTTCACCGGCCAGGTCACCGCGGCACTGGCGGCCGGCAATGCCGTGCTGGCCAAGCCGGCGGAACAGACGCCGCTGGTCGCGTTTCGCGCGGTCGAGTTGATGCTCGAAGCGGGTGTGCCGCCGGACGTGCTGCATTTCCTGCCGGGTGATGGCGCCACGATCGGCGGGCGCGCGGTGGCGGATCCGCGCACGGCGGGCGTCGCATTCACCGGCTCGACGGAGACCGCGCGGCTGATCAACCGGGCCCTGGCGGGCCGCGACGGGCCGATCGGCGTCCTCATCGCGGAGACCGGCGGGCAGAACGCGATGTTCGTCGACAGCTCCGCGCTGCCCGAACAGGTCGTTCACGACAGCGTGCATTCGGCGTTCAACAGCGCCGGGCAGCGCTGCTCGGCGCTGCGCCTGCTGTGCCTGCAGCGGGATATCGGCGATCGCGTCGAGGACCTGCTGGTGGGCTACATGGAAGAGTTGTCGGTCGGCGACCCGGTCCTGTTGTCGACGGACGTCGGCCCGGTCATCGACGACGAGGCCAAATCGATCCTCGAGGCGCACGTCGAGCGCATGCAACGCGAGGCAAAGATCCTGCATCGCTGCGACATTTCGAAGGCCGGCAAGACGGGCACTTTCTTCGCGCCGACGCTCGTCGAGATCGACTCGATCGACACGCTGCAGCGCGAGGTGTTCGGGCCGATCCTGCACGTATTCCGCTACCGGTCGCGCGACCTCAAGGAGACGGTGAGGGCAGTCAACGCTACCGGTTACGGCCTGACGATGGGCCTGCACAGTCGCATCGATGCGCGCGCGCGCGCGCTGGTGCGCCATTCGGGTGCCGGCAACATCTACGTGAATCGCAACATGATCGGCGCCGTCGTCGGTGTGCAGCCTTTCGGCGGTCGCGGCCTGTCCGGCACCGGCCCGAAGGCCGGCGGTCCAAATTACCTGCTGCGTTTCGGCACGGAGGTCTCGGTGAGCAACAACGTCGCCGCCGTCGGCGGTAACGCCAGCCTGTTGTCCCTCGGCACGGACTGATGCCGGCGATCAGCGTCTTCGACATCTTCAAGATCGGCATCGGCCCGTCCAGTTCGCACACGGTCGGGCCGATGAAGGCCGCGCGCGCGTTCGTGACGAATCTCGGGCCCGCCGCCGGCGAGGTGGCCGGCCTCGGCGTCACGCTGTACGGCTCGCTGGCGCACACGGGCAGGGGCCACGGCACCGACACGGCGATCGTGCTCGGCCTGGCGGGTTACGAGCCGGAGACCGTCGATCCCGATGCCGTGCCCGGGATCCTCGCCGGCGTGCAGGAAGCGAAGCGTCTCGAGCTTCCCGGCGCGGGTCCGGTCGCGTTCGATCCGGCGGCGGATATCGCCTTCGAATACGGCGAGGAGTTGCCCAGGCACACCAACGGCATGCGCTTCGTCGCCCGGGACGCGGCCGGTTCGGTTGTCGCCGACGACGTCTACTATTCGCTCGGCGGCGGGTTCATCGCACGCGGCGACGAAGCCGAGGCCGTGGCGGAGCGGGCAGAACCGCCGTACGCCTATGACAACGCCGATGGCCTGTTGCGGGTCGCCGCAGAACAGGGACTCACCATCGCCGAGCTCGTGTATCGCAACGAGCGGCAATGGCGCAGCGCCGACGAAATCAAACGCGATCTCGCCGCGATCTGGACGGCGATGCGGTCCTGCGTCGAGCGCGGCCTGCACAGCGAAGGTGTGTTGCCCGGACGCATTCAGGTCCGGCGCCGCGCCGCGAAGCTGTTTCGCAGGCTGACCGAGCGCGGCGAACCGTCGCCCGTCGACGCGATGGAGTGGGTCAACGCCTTCGCGATCGCGGTCAACGAAGAGAACGCGGCGGGCGGGCGCGTCGTGACCTCGCCCACCAACGGCGCGGCGGGCATCATCCCGGCCGTGCTGGAATACTACGTCCGCTTCGTGCCGGGCGCCTCCGGGGAGGGTGTCCGCACATTCCTGCTGACGGCAGGTGCCATCGGTATCCTGTACAAGAGCAACGCGTCGATCTCCGGCGCCGAGATGGGCTGCCAGGGCGAGGTGGGCGTCGCCTGCTCGATGGCGGCGGGCGGTCTCGCGGCGCTCCTGGGAGGCTCCAACGATCACGTCGAGGAAGCCGCGGAGATCGGGATGGAGCACAACCTCGGCCTGACCTGCGACCCGGTCGGCGGCCTCGTGCAGATCCCCTGCATCGAACGCAACGCGATGGGCGCGGTGAAGGCGATCAACGCGGCACGCCTCGCGATGCACGGCGACGGCAGCCACAAGGTCTCGCTCGACCAGGTGATCGCGACGATGCGCCAGACCGGCCGCGACATGGCGTCGATCTACAAGGAAACGTCCCGCGGCGGCCTCGCGGTCAACGTCCCGGAGTGCTGACCGCACATCGTCATTGCGAGGAGCGCAGCGACGAAGCAATCCAGACCCAAGTTGCGCTCGATTTTTGAACTGCATTCGAGTAAGAATTTCCGCGGAAACGTCGAGCGGCAGGATTCGCCGAAATCAGGCGCTCGAATCGCACCAAGACCTGGAATCGGACAGGCCGCTCAGGGCCGGAAGCAGGCCTTTGCGACGGGTGCGAATTTACGTTTTGAACATGCTCAATAGCTTCTTTGCATAAGCAATCGCATCTCGCTCAATTTTGCTCAGTGAATCAGCCCGTCCTTTCTTGGGTTCGGCCAGCAGGGATTGAGCGAATTCAATTGCATCTCGCTCAATTTTATTGATCATCGGTTCCTTTCGTTGGTCCGCTTGTTCTGGGCTGGTCATGGTCTGCTCCTGCATTAAGGCGCTAATGGAAGTCTCAAACACAGCCGCAAGGCATTTTAGCGATTCCAGTCCGGCCTTCTGCCCACGCTCAATCCGTTGGATCGTACGAGTGCTTAAACCGGAATGGCGGGCCAGTTCTTCTTGCGACCAGCCTCTTTCCAGTCGGCGTTGTTGAATGTTCATCGCTTTCACCCTTGCTGTTGTGTACGCACTTTATGACAGAGGATCAGGAGCAGGAACACGACACTGTCGCGACACGACGTGAATTTGGCGGCATCAATCCGGCAGATGATCTCACGAGCAAACGTCCCATATGGGCCCTATGCCATGAAGTTAGCATTCATTACACAGTCCTGGCCCAGGTGATTTCCTGCGCCGGGAATGTTCGCTTTGGGCTGCAGTTTCAACCGGACGATCTTGGACCTTTAGTCTTGTTTTCTGGCTTAGGCGTTGTAGTCACAGTGACCTTCCGTCTAATCACGCGAATACCGATCAAGTAGTCGGGTATCGCACGCCAGCGAGCGGCTGCTCCCCCGGCCGTTCGCGGACCTCACGCGCCCTTTTTCGGAAATTCGTACAGCAGCAGTTCGGTCGTCGGTCGTCCGTGCAACTCCCAGTCGGCGATATCGATACCCACCGACACGACGCCGGCGGTCGGCACGTTGTCGGTGAGGCCAGGTGACAGGAAGTTCGCGAAATCGGTCAGGCCGGGATTGTGGCCGACCAGCATCAGGTTGTTGAAGCCGGTGTCCTGGCGGGCGACAACGTCGAGCAGGCCATACAGCGTCGCGAGATAGAGATCGTCCTCGCGCTGCAGGAATTCCCGGGGATAGTTGAGTTCCTTCGCGACCTTTTTCGCGGTCGACCACGCGCGCACCGCCGGACTGCTGATGATGAGCGACGGCCGGACGCCGGCTGCAGCGAGACGCTGGCCCATCTCCGGTGCGTCTCGCTTGCCGCGGGTGCTCAAAGGCCGTTCGCGATCCGCGAGGCCCCGGTGTTTCCAGCTGGACTTGGCGTGACGGACGAGGGTCAGGGTCTTCATCGGCGCGGTCGGGTCGGGACGTCGCGCCGAGTCTACATCAGTCCCGTCTGCAGGCGCGCCTCGTCGGACATCATGCTGGTATTCCAGGGCGGGTCGAACACGAGTTCGACGCGGACGTCCGCGACCGTCGGTATGACCGCGATCTTCTCCTGCGCGTCCTGGACGAGGATGTCGCCCATGCCGCAGCCGGGCGCCGTCAGCGTCATGTCCACGCTGACGGAACGCTCACCGTCGTTGAGGTGCGCGATCTCGACGCGGTATACGAGGCCGAGTTCGACGATATCGACCGGGATCTCGGGGTCGTAGCAGGTCTTGAGCTGTTTCCAGATGGCGGCCTCGATGTCCGCATCCGACGGATCGTCGGGCACCTCGGGCGGCGGGACCGGTTCCTTGCCGAGCGCGTCGGCGTCGGCCCCGGCGACCCGGAACAGGTTGCCCTCGACGTACACCGTGAAGCTGCCGCCGAGCGCCTGTGTGATAAACCCCGTCGTGCCCTCGCGCAGGGTCAGCTCCTCGCCGGCCGGGATGATGATTGCCCGGACGTCGCGGGACAGTGTGAAGGGGTCGTTACTCTGGCCGAACATGCGCCGTTTACTCCGTCGATGCCGGCGCCGGCCGGCGGTTGATGGCCGAGTCGAGGGCGTGCCAGGCGAGCGTCGCGCATTTCACGCGGGACGGGAACTCGCGCACGCCGTCCAGCGCCCGCAGCTTGCCGAAATCGATGTCCGCCGGGCTGGCCGCGCCGGACCCGGTGAGGCGGCTCGTCACCGCGTCGAAATATCCGAGTGCCTGCTCCACCGGCATGCCGATGACCAGGTCGGTCAGCAACGACGCCGATGCGACGGAGATGGCACAGCCGGAACCCTCGAAGGCGGCGTCGGCGATGGTGCCGTCGTCGTCGAGGCGCAGGTACAGCGTCAGCTTGTCACCGCACAGCGGGTTGATGCCTTCGGCGCTGTGCGTCGCGCCGGGCAGACCGCCGAAATGGCGCGGGCTGCGGGCGTGATCGAGGATCAGCTCGCGGTACAGCTCGCGCAGTTCGTCCTGGCCGTGCAGGTCGACGGCGTTCACGCGAAGATCCTCTGCGCCTTGCCGATGGCCGCGATCAGCGCATCGATGTCTTCGCGCGTGTTGTACAGCGCCAGCGACGCGCGCGCGGTGCCCGGTATGCCGAAATAGTCCATGACTGGCATCGCGCAGTGATGTCCCGTGCGGATGGCGACGCCCTGGTGGTCCAGGATCGTGCCGAGGTCGTGCGGGTGGATTCCGTCGGCGAGGAACGATTGCACGCTCGCCTGGTTCGCCGCCGTGCCGATCAGGCGTACGCCGTCGAGCGCGGCGAGGCTGTCGACGAGGTGGGCGTGCAGCTCGCGCTCCCAGGCTTCGATTCGCTCCATGCCGATGGACTGCACGTAGTCGATGGCGGCGCCGAGGCCGATGACGCCCGAGATGTTCGGCGTGCCGGCCTCGAACTTGTAGGGCAGCTCGTTGTAGGTGGTGCCGGCGAAGGAGACCTCGAGGATCATGTCGCCGCCACCCTGGTAGGGCGGCATCGCCTCCAGCAGGGATTCGCGTCCGTACAGGATGCCGGTCCCGGTCGGGCCGAACATCTTGTGGGCGGAGAACGCGTAGAAGTCGCAATCGAGTTCCCGCACGTCGACCGGCATGTGCGGCACGGCTTGCGCGCCGTCGACCAGCACGGGGATGTCGCGGCGCCGCGCCTTCGCGATGAGTTCGCGCAGCGGATTAACCGTGCCGAGCGCATTCGACACGTGGGCGATCGCGACCAGGCGCACGTCGTCGTCGAGCATTTCTTCGAAAGATTCGACCTGCAGCTCACCGCGCTCGTCGATCGGCACGACCGCGAGCGTGGCGCCGGTCTGCTCGCAGACCAGCTGCCAGGGCACGATGTTCGAGTGATGCTCGAGATGGGTGATCAGTATCCGGTCGCCGGCCCCGAGTCGCGGCCGGCAGAAACTCTGCGCGACCAGGTTGATCGATTCCGTCGTCCCGCTCGTGAAGACGATCTCGCGGCGACTCTCTGCGTTGGTGAACGCGCGCACCTTGTCGCGGGCGCCTTCGTAGGCATCGGTCGCGCGGTGACTGAGCGTGTGTACGCCGCGATGCACGTTGGCATGGTCGTGGCGCTGGTACTCGGCGACCGTCTCGATGACGGCCTCGGGTTGCTGCGCCGACGCGGCGCTGTCGAGGTACACCAGCCGGTGCTTGTTGACCTCCTGCGCCAGCGCGGGGAAGTCGAGGCGGCAGGCCGCAAGATCCGGCGGTACCGCGGCCGTGTGCTGCGGTGTGCTCACGGCGCCATCCCCTCGAGCAGGCCGGCGAGGCGCCCGGCCATCTTCTCCGCCAGCAGCTCCCGCGTCACGGCGACGGGTGTCCGGTCGACGATGGCTTGTGCGAAGGCACGCATCAGGACTTGTCGCGCCTCCTCCTCGTCGAGACCGCGGGTGCGCAGGTAATACAGCGAAGCGGTATCGAGTTCGCCGACGGTCGTGCCGTGACTGCACTTGACGTCGTCGGCGTAGATCTCCAGCTCCGGCTTGGCATCGATCTCCGCCTGCTTCGACAGCAACAGGTTGTGATTGGCCTGGTCGGCATCGGTACCGTCGGCGCCGGCATGGACGATCACCTTGCCGTTCCAGACGGCGCGCGCCTTGCCGTTCAGGATGCCCCGGTAATCCTGGCGGGAGCGGGCCGGACCGACGCGGTGGTCGACACGTACGTGATTGTCGGCGTGCTGGTCCTGGCCGACGAGGTAGAGGCCGGCCAGCGACGCCGAGGCGCCGGCGGCATCGACGCCGACATTGAGATCGTTGCGGACCAGGCGGCCGCCGAAGTCGAACGCGGCGTGCTCGAAGGCGCTGGCGCTGCCGAGGCGCACATTGAGCTGCCCCGTCTGCACGTGCGCACGGTCGCGGTCCTGGATGCGCACATAGCTTGCGTGCGTGTCGCGCGCGAGGCGCAGGTTGACGACGGTATTCGCGTAGTGCCTGCCGGCGCCGGCCGACGCGTGGTACTCGATGAATTCCGCCCGGCTGCCCGCTTCCAGTTCGATCTCGATGCGCACCTGCGACATCCCGGCGGCGGACTCGGCCGTGTCGCAGATCATCAGGCCGATCGGCCGTTCGACGACGGCGCCGCGTCGCACGCCGATGCGCAGGCCGTCGCGGAGCAGGGCGGAATTGAGGTCGGTCAGCGGCGCCGCGAAGTCGAGCGGGACGTCCGACTCGCTGAGCAGGGAAACCTGCACATCGGCGCCGGTAAATGCGCCCAGCGCGGCCGCATCCACACGCCCGTCCGCGATCACGATCCAGTCCGCCTCGATACGCTGCAGCACCTCGCGCCCGGCGGCCGGCATGCCGGCCGGTTCCGGCGGCACGGCGCCGCCGGCCAGCCATTCGTTGCCGATCTCGACGGCCGGACCGAGGTCGGTGTACTTCCAGTCCTCTTCGCGCGGCGTCGGCAGCCCGTGCTGGCCGAGGTGTTCGAGGGCCGCCCGCCGGACCGGTGCCAGGCGGTCCTCCGGCAGGCTCGCGACGGCGTGGCGCAGGGCCTCGATGGGGAGATTCACGGCCCTCATGCGTTCGCCGCCTCCCGCAGCCAGTCGTAGCCCTTCTCTTCGAGTTCCAGGGCCAGTGACTTGTCGCCGGAACGCACGATCCGGCCCTCGGACAGCACGTGTATGCGGTCCGGCTCGACGTAGTCGAGCAGGCGCTGGTAGTGCGTGACGAGGACGATCGCGCGCTCCGGATCGCGCTGCGCGTTCACACCCTCGGCGACGGCGCGCAGGGCGTCGATGTCCAGGCCGGAGTCGGTCTCGTCGAGGATCGCGAGGCTCGGCTCGAGCATCGCCATCTGCAGGATCTCGTTGCGTTTCTTCTCGCCGCCGGAAAAACCTTCGTTGACGCCGCGATTGAGGAATTTCGGATCCATGCCCAGCAGCGCCATTTTCTCCTTCGCGAGCTTGAGGAACTCGAACGCGTCGATCTCCGGCAGGCCGTCGTGCTTGCGCCGCGCATTCATCGCCGCCTTCAGCAAATACGCGTTGTTGACGCCGGGGATCTCGACCGGGTACTGGAAGCCGAGGAAGATGCCGAGCCGGGCGCGTTCCTCGGGCGCCAGCTCGAGCAGGTCGACGCCCTGGAACGTGATCGTCCCCTCGGACACGACGTAGTCTTCGTGGCCGGCGATGGCCTGCGCGAGCGTGCTCTTGCCGGAGCCGTTCGGGCCCATGATCGCGTGCACCTCGCCGGCGTCGACGTCGAGCGACAGGCCCCGCAGGATCTCCGTGTCGCCGGTCCTCACGTGCAGATTTCTGATTTCGAGCATCATCTGTCCTCAGCCCACCGCGCCTTCGAGGCTGACGTTCAGCAGGTTCTGTGCCTCGACGGCGAATTCCATCGGCAGCTCCCGGAACACTTCCTTGCAGAAGCCGTTGACGATCATGCTGACCGCGTCCTCCTCCGAAATGCCGCGCTGCCGGCAATAGAACAGCTGGTCGGCCGAGATCTTGGACGTGGTCGCCTCGTGCTCGACCTTCGCGCCGGGATTGCGGATCTCCATGTACGGGAATGTGTGCGCCCCGCATTCCTTGCCGATCAGCAGCGAGTCGCATTGCGTATGGTTGCGCGCGCCGGCCGCCTGCGGCATCACTCGCACCAGGCCGCGATAGGCGTTTTGCGCCTTGCCCGCCGAGATGCCCTTCGAGACGATCGTGCTGCGCGTGTTGCGGCCGATGTGGATCATCTTGGTGCCGGTATCGGCCTGCTGGTAGTTGTTGGCGACGGCCACGGAATAAAACTCGCCGACCGAGTTCTCGCCGCGCAGGATACAGCTCGGATATTTCCAGGTGATTGCCGAACCGGTCTCCACCTGGGTCCACGAGATCTTCGAGTTGGCGCCGCGGCAGTCGCCGCGCTTGGTGACGAAATTGTAGATGCCGCCCTTGCCGTTCTCGTCGCCCGGGTACCAGTTCTGTACCGTGGAGTACTTGATCTGCGCGCCCTCGAGCGCCACCAGCTCGACGACGGCGGCATGCAACTGGTTCTCGTCGCGCATCGGTGCCGTGCAGCCTTCGAGATAGCTGACGTAGCTGCCTTCCTCGGCGACGATGAGCGTACGTTCGAACTGGCCCGTGTTGGCCGTGTTGATGCGGAAGTAGGTCGAGAGTTCCATCGGGCAGCGCACGCCCTTTGGCACGTAGACGAACGAGCCGTCGCTGAACACAGCGGAGTTCAGCGCCGCGAAGAAATTGTCGCGTTGCGGGACGACACTGCCGAGGTACTTCTTCACCAGTTCGGGATGCCTGGTCACCGCTTCGGAGAACGAACAGAAGATCACGCCCGCATCATTCAGCTTCTCCTTGAACGTCGTCGCCACCGAGACGCTGTCGAACACCGCATCGACGGCGACGCCGGCCAGTTTCGCGCGCTCATGCAACGGGATCCCCAGCTTGTCGTAAGTTTCGAGCAGTTTCGGATCCACCTCGTCGAGGCTCTTCGGCCGGTCGGCGTCCGAGCGCGGCGCGGCGTAGTAGGAGATCGCCTCGAAGTCGATCGGCGGGTAGTGCACGTGGGCCCAGCCCGGTTCGCGCATCTCGCGCCAGTGGCGGTAGGCGCGCAGGCGCCACTCGAGCATGAACTCGGGTTCGCCCTTGCGTGCCGAGATCGCGCGCACGATGTCCTCGTCGAGTCCCGGCGGCAGGCTGTCGGTCGGGATGTCGGTGACGAAACCGTGCTTGTAGCGACGGTTGACGAGGAGTTCCAGGTTGTCAGTCTCGG
>JBAUVS010000102.1:0-4844 GCA_049583345.1 Woeseiaceae bacterium | reverse complement strand
CGCCCGGCAAGAAGGTGTTCGTCGCCGGCGCCCTCACGGACGAGCGGGTCCGCTACCTGCGGCGTGCCTCGCGCCGCAAGTTCGACGAGGCCGAACTGCTCGAGGTGATCGAACCCTCGCCGGAGCGCATCGAGGCGCGCTGTGCGGCATTCGGTCGCTGTGGCGGCTGCGCGCTGCAGCACGTCACGACACAGCAGCAGCGGCGGATCAAATCGCAGGTACTCGCTGACAGCCTGCAGCGTATCGGCGGGGTCGAACCCGGCCGCTGGCTGGACGCGATCGTGGGGCCGGACTGGAATTACCGGCGCCGCGCGCGCCTCGCGGTCAAGGACGTACATGCCAAGGGCCGGATCCTGGTCGGATTCCGGGAGCGGCACGCGCCGTACGTGACGGACATGCATCGTTGCGAGGTACTGGCCGTGCCGATCGACGGCATGCTCGACCCGCTCGCCGAGCTGATCGGGGGTCTGTCGGTGCGCGCGCGGCTGCCGCAGATCGAAGTCGCGCTCGCGGACAACGCGACGGCACTCGTGTTCCGCGTGCTCGAGCGGCCATCGGCCGACGATGTGCAGCGGCTCAGGGATTTCGGCACCCGGCACGGTATCCGTATCCACCTGCAGCCGGGCGGCCCGGATTCGGTGGAGCTGTTGTGGCCCGATCCTCCGATCGAGCCCCTGTACTACGGATTGGCCGATTTCGACCTGCGCATGGAGTTCGAGCCGGCCGGATTCGTGCAGGTGAACGGCGCGGTCAATCGCCGCCTGGTCGCCGCGGCCGTCGAGCTCCTCGACCCGCAGCCCGCCGACCGGGTCCTCGATCTCTACTGTGGCATCGGCAATTTCTCGTTGCCGCTGGCCCGGCGCTGCGCGACGGTGCTCGGCGTGGAGGGCGACGAGAAGCTGGTGGCAGGCGCGCGGCACAATGCCGCACGCAATGCCATCGAGGCCGCCAGTTTCCGGTGCGCGGATCTCGGCGCGGTCGACGGCCGCGAAGAATGGCTGGCCGGCGGCTGGGACCGGGTCCTGCTGGATCCGGCGCGCAACGGCGCGGCCGAGGTCGTCGCGGCCATGGGACGGCTCGGTCCGCAGCGTATCGTGTACGTGTCCTGCCACCCGGGTACGCTGGCGCGGGACGCGGGTACCCTCGTCCATGGTGGCGGGTATCGTCTTGCGGCCGCCGGAATCGTGGATATGTTCCCTCACACCGCACACGTCGAAGCCATCGCCGTTTTCGATAAATAGCCGAAAATCCATGGAGTTATAATGCGACCATGTCCCTCGGACCGGTGATGCTCGATTTCGAAGGCGCAGGCCTTACGCCGGCGGACCGCAGCCTGCTGCGCGAGCCTGCCGTCGGCGGCGTGATCCTTTTCGCTCGCAACTACGAGTCGCCGGAGCAGATCGCCGGCCTCGTCGCCGAAATCCGCGGCCTGCGCAGCCCGCCGCTGCTGACCGCGGTCGATCACGAGGGCGGGCGCGTGCAACGGTTCCGGGACGGTTTCACCCGGGTACCTGCCATGCGCAAGATCGGGCACGTCTACGACCGCGACCCGGAACAAGGGCTGGCGCTGGCGCGCACGACCGGCTGGCTGATCGCTGCGGAACTCCGCGCGGCCGGCATCGATCTCTGCTTTGCGCCGTGCGTCGATCTCGACTGGGGCGCCAGCGAGGTCATCGGCGACCGTGCATTTCACAGCGATGCGGATGCGGTAGGTGCACTCGCCGCCGAATTCTCCCGCGGCCTCCGCGATGCCGGCATGGCAGCCGTCGCCAAGCACTTCCCGGGTCACGGCGCGGTGGTCGCCGATTCGCACCTGCAGCTGCCGGTTGACCGACGCGAATACGGCGACGTGCTGGATGACATCCGCCCTTACGAGAAACTGATCGGCAATGGCCTCATCGCGGCCGTCATGCTCTCTCACGTCGTGTACCGTGAGATGGACGACCTGCCCGCGGGATTCTCCCGTTACTGGATCCAGGATGAATTGCGCTCGAAGCTGGGCTTCGGCGGTGCGGTATTCTGCGACGATCTCAGCATGCAGGCGACCGCCGCCTACGGATCCATGCCGCGGCGGGCGAACCGCGCCCTGGCGGCCGGCTGCGACATGGTACTGATCTGCAACGACCGTCCCGCTGCGGAACAAGCCGTCGAAGCGCTCGGCGGCTGGTCCAATCCGTTGTCGCTGGTCCGCCTGGCACGTCTGCATGGCACACGACACACCGCGCGAAATGCGCTGCTGGCGAGTGATCAGTGGCAGCGCGCAAGCGACGCACTCGCACAGTGGAGCGAGCGTCCGCAACTGAGTCTCGATGCCTGAGCGTGCGGGTGAGCGCATGAGCGGACAGTTCGCGATTATCACCGGCAGTGGCTTCGCAGGTTTCGTTACGACGGGCGAGCCACAACGTGTCGCGACGCGTTTCGGCGCGCCGTCGGCACCGTTGCGCAGCGTCAGGATCGGCGGATCGCAGGTGCTGACACTGCCGAGACACGGCGAGAACCACACCCTGCCGCCGCACGCGATCAACTACCCTGCCAATCTGCTCGCATTGCGCGAGGCCGGCGCCGCTTCGGTCATTGCCCTGAACACGGTCGGCATCATCTCGCGCATACGCGCGCCGGGTCAGCTGGCCGTCCCGGATCAGATCGTGGACTACACGTGGGGCCGCCGACACACGATCCACGACGGGGCAGAGCCGGCATTCGAACACATCGATTTTACCCGGCCGTTCGCCGAGAATCTGCGGCAGGCCCTGTTGGCGGCGGCCGGAGCGGCTGGCGTCGACTGTTACGATGGCGGCGTCTACGCCGTGACGCAGGGCCCGCGCCTGGAAACGGCCGCCGAGATCGACCGTCTCGAACGCGACGGCGCGGACTACGTGGGCATGACGGCGATGCCGGAGGCGAGCCTTGCACGCGAGATCGGTCTCGACTATGCCTGCCTGTGTCTGGTGGTGAACGCGGCTGCCGGCCGCGGCGAAAAGGCGATACACGAGGACGTGGAATCCAGTACCCTGTCTGCCGGGTCGCAGGCGCTCACGGTCCTCGAGCGGTTCTTCCTGTAGCGATTCACAAGTGGCCATGGACGAAATCGGGCGCGAAATACTGCAACAGGTGATCGAGGCTTCGGCCGAGCCGCTGGTCATCGTGCGCGTCGACCATCCCGACTGGCCCGTCGTGCTCGGCAACGGCGCATTCGACGCGATCAGCGGCAAGGCGTCGAAGGGTCAGCCGTTCGCGGACGTGATCGAGCATCTCGTCGGCCGCGAACTCGCGCTGGAAATTTCCGAGACCGTCCGCGGCGGACAGGAGACGAGCATCCCCGTGGACCTGGGCGGCCGCGACTACCTGCTGTCGCTGAAGCCGCTGCCGAGCGCGGCGAAGGATGACTCGAAGTTCTATGTCGCGTTCTGGCGCGCCGGCGCCGGTGCGGTCGCCAGCAACGACACGCATCATGCGCTGCTCAAGGCGAAGCGGCGCATGCGGGACCTGACACGCGACGACCCGGTAACCGGACTCATGAACGACAGGGCGTTCCGTGATGTGCTGGAACACGACTGGGCAGTCGCGGCACGCGAGAAGAGCAATCTCGCGCTCGTGCAATTCACGGTGCAGGACTTCCAGGCCTATGTCGACGTGTTCGGCCGCCACGCGGCCGACACCTGCCTGCGCCGTGTCGGCCAGGCCGTGCGTCGCTGCCTGCGGCGGGCCAGTGACGTCGTCGGCCGCCTCGAAGGTGCCCGCGTCATCGTGCTCTCGCATGCGGCGGAGGAAGACGGCGTGCGGGAGTTTGCGACGCGCATCGCGACGGCGGTGCGGGAACTCGGACTGCATCATCCGCGATCGACGGCCGCAAAGTTCGTGACGGTGTCGTACCGGGTCGCATTCGTCGGGCCGGCCCGCGAGGAGCGCACGCCCGCGCAGGTCATCGAGGAACTACTGGCCGACGCGGAAGGCTAGCGACTGCGGCCCGTCGGCGTCGGCCGCCTTCTCGTCGGCGTCGTCGACGCGCGTGATCTTTGCCACCACACCGAATTTCGGATGATCGAAGTAGCGTATGTCGCCGCTATTGACGATCCGGTTCTCCTGGATCCGGTAATGCACCGGCAGCTGCGGTCCGTCCGGGGCTGAGCCCCCGCGATCGTCGCCGAAACGCGCGACCGGCTGATCGGTCGGGGCGGTCGTGTCGGCTTCGAGCGACAGATCGACGACGAGATGCAGAAAGCGGCTCACATACAGCGTGAAGTTGCCGTCCAGGCCCGCGGGCGGGTCTCCGAACGTGCGCAACTCGATCGGCGTCGTCTCGTCCCGGGACAATGCCGGCTGGGTCCAGCCGAAGTGCATGACGGTCCGATAGACGTCCAGCCGATGCAGCCGGTCCAGGATGTCCTGCATCGTGTATTCATCGCTCGTGAGCACCTGAAAGGCGAAAGCCGGCGCTTCGTTGCGTGCTGCTGCCGCGTCCGGCACGGCCGTATCGGGCGGCGCGCCGGCGCCGGTCTCGTCGCCCGCCGCCTGTCCGGTCTCCTCGTCCGGCAAGGCAGCGGGTTCCGGCGCATCGGGCGGGAATATCTCCGTACCGACGCCGACGGATTCGGCGTAGGTAAAGATGACGACCTCGACGGTGTAGTGCTTCGGCTCCTCGGGCGCGGCTTGCTCGTCGGTGCCCGGTTGTTGCGCGAGGGCAAACGTCGCGGGCAACAGGGTCAGCATCAGGGCAGCAATGGTCTTCATCGATTCCACTCGGAATGCCGGTATCAGGCCGACATTGCACTTTCGCTTCCGGCCGTGAGCGTGTCGAGCAGTTCCTCGACCGCCGAGAACCGGGTTTCGAGTCTGCTCAGGTC
>JBAUVS010000101.1:0-2534 GCA_049583345.1 Woeseiaceae bacterium | reverse complement strand
TCGACGAATACGGGGGCGAGGTCCCGCGCACGCGCGAGGAGCTGGAGCGCCTGCCGGGCGTCGGCCGCAAGACCGCCAACGTCATCCTGAATACCGCTTTCGGGGAACCGACGATCGCGGTCGACACACATATCTTCCGGGTCGCCAACCGCACCGGCATCGCGCCCGGCAAGACCCCGCTCGAGGTCGAGAAGCGGCTGCTGCGGCTCGTCCCGGAAGAATTCCGCAAGGATGCGCATCACTGGCTCATCCTGCACGGCCGCTACGTCTGCAAGGCCCGCAAGCCGTTATGCCCCCAGTGCGCCATCGCGAAATGGTGCGAGTACCGGCACAAGGTGGCGGCATGATCTTCGGACAGGACCGCGACGAATTGCGCGGGATGTTTGCCGACGCCTGGCGCAAACATCGCGGCGGCGAGCTGATGTCGGCACTGGAAGCACAGATCGCGAACGTGATCGCGGATCATCCCGAGTATCACGAGGACGTGACCGGCGACCTCGACCGGGACTTTCCCGTCGAGGAAGGCCGCAGCAACCCGTTCCTGCACATGGCCCTGCACCTCGGGATCCGCGAGCAGGTGGCGCTCGATCGGCCTGCCGGCGTCCGCGCGGTGTTCGAACGGGTCGCGGCGGACGCGGGCAGCAGTCACGAGGCGGAACATCGCCTGATCGACTGCCTGGCGGAGACCCTGTGGGAGGCCCAGAGCCGCGGCGAGGCGCCACAGGACGCAGCCTTTCTCGATCGCCTGCGTCGGCTCTGATGTAATAATCGCAGGCGTGTCAGGGTCTTTTAGCGCATGACGACGAATCCACAATACCCGGTTGCGGGCGCGGGGCTCGGCCTGCGCCGGCCGCTCGCCTACAAGCTCAAGGCCGTGCCGGCCGGCGAGATCGACTTCATGGAGATCGCACCGGAGAACTGGATCCACGTCGGCGGCGTGCTGGGAAGGAAGCTGCGCTGGTTCACCGAACGATACCCGTTCGTGCTGCACGGACTGTCGCTGTCGATCGGATCCCCGGCGCCACTCGACGAACGGCTGGTCCGCGACATCGGCGAGTTCATGAGGCGACACGGCATCGAGACGTACTCGGAGCATCTCAGTTACTGCGGCGACGACGGGCATCTCTACGACCTGATGCCGATACCGTTCACGGAGGAAGCCGTCCGTTACGTCGCCGGTCGTGTGCGGCGCGTACAGGACCTGCTCGGGCGCCGCATTGCGCTCGAGAACGTCTCCTACTACGCGCCCGCGGACACGGCGATGGACGAGGCGGATTTCATACTCGCCGTGCTCGACGAGGCGGACTGCGATCTCATGCTCGACATCAACAACATCGTCGTGAACAGCATCAACCACCGCTACGACGCCCGCGAGTTCATGTTGCGGATGCCGGCGGAGCGGATCCGTTACTTCCACCTCGCCGGCCATTACGTCGAGGCCGAGGACCTGCGCATCGACACGCACGGTGCGCCGGTCGGCGATCCGGCCTGGGCCCTGCTGGCCGACGCCTACGCGCATTTCGGCGTCGTGCCGACGCTGCTGGAGCGGGACTTCAACTTCCCGCCGATCGAGGAGCTGCTCGGCGAGCTGCGCCGTATCCGCGCATTGCAGGCCGACGCCGACGGCAAGGCGGCGGCGAATGGCTGAGCTTCCCGAGTTTCAGCGCAAACAGTTCGAGTTCGCGGCGCACATCCGCGATCCCGAACGCGCGCCGGCACCCGCGGGCATCGAGGATCGCCGGATGGCGATCTACCGGGAGCTGTTCTTCAACAACCTGCGCAAACTGCTCGGCGGCATGTTCCCCGTCACCCGCAAGCTGCTCGGTGGCGAGCGATGGGACGGGCTGATCCGCGATTTTCTGCGCGAACACCGGGCGCAGACGCCCTATTTCCTGCAGCTGCCGCGCGAATTCCTCGCGTTCCTTTCCGGGGAGCGCGCAGCCGCGGAAGACGACCCGCCGTTCCTCGTCGAACTCGCGCACTACGAGTACGTCGAACTCGAACTGGCGATCTCCGAGGCGCAGGATGACCTCTCCGGCGTCGATCCGGACGGCGACCTGCTCGCCGGCACACCGGTCAGGAGCGCGCTGGCCTGGATCTTCACCTACCGCTACCCGGTACACCGCATCACGCCCGGGTTCCGGCCGGCAGAACCGGCGCCGCAACCCGTATGCCTCGCCATCTATCGCGACGCCGACGACGAGGTGCGCTTCTTCGAGCTCAATCCCGTCACGGCGCGACTGCTGGAGCTGATCGAAGACAACGACGGGCGCCGATCCGGCGCCGGCCTGCTGCGGTCGCTCGCCCCCGAGATCGGCTATGACGACGTCGATGCGCTGATGCGGCACGGCGCTGACGCACTCGCAGAGTTGCGGCGCCTGGGAATCGTGACCGGCACCCGGCCGGCTGCCACGGAGTAAGCTCATGCAGGCACTGCATCGATTCTGGCAACGCTACATCGCCGGCGTACTCGACCCGGTCGGCGACTGGGTCGGACTCCTGCCGATCCGGCTGCTCATGGCCTGGGAGTTCTG
>JBAUVS010000100.1:0-2186 GCA_049583345.1 Woeseiaceae bacterium | reverse complement strand
CGGTTGTTGCGGTTGATCACGCGGCGGTACAGGTCGTTGAGATCCGAGGTCGCGAAACGGCCGCCGTCGAGCGGCACCAGCGGCCGCAGATCGGGCGGCAGCACCGGCAATACCGTGAGCACCATCCACTCCGGCTTGTTGCCGGACTCGATGAAAGATTCCAGCAGTTTCAGGCGCTTGGAGAGCCGCTTGATCTTGGTCTCGGAGCGCGTGCCGGCGATGTCCTCGCGCACCTGCAGTACTTCGCGCTGCAGGTCGATCGTCGCCAGCATCTCGCGCACGGCCTCGGCACCCATGCGGGCGTCGAACTCGTCGCCGTATTGTTCCAGCGCATCGAGGTACATCTCGTCGGTCAGCAGCTGCCCGCGCTCGAGATCCGTCATGCCCGGGTCGACCACGACGAAGGCCTCGAAGTACAGCACGCGCTCGATCTCCCGCAGCGTCATGTCGAGCATCAGGCCGATCCGGCTCGGCAGCGACTTCAGGAACCAGATGTGCGCGACCGGGCTGGCGAGCTCGATGTGGGCCATGCGCTCGCGGCGCACCTTGGTCTGCGTGACCTCGACACCGCACTTCTCGCAGACGACGCCGCGGTGCTTCAGGCGCTTGTACTTGCCGCACAGGCACTCATAGTCCTTGACCGGTCCGAAGATCTTCGCGCAGAACAGTCCGTCACGCTCGGGCTTGAACGTGCGGTAGTTGATCGTCTCAGGCTTCTTGACCTCGCCGAACGACCAGGAGCGCACCATATCGGGTGACGCCAGGCCGATCCGGATGGCCTCGAAGTCGTCGACGGGGTTCTGATACTTGAAAAGCTTCAACAGATCTTTCATTTACTCAGCCTCCAGTTCAATGTTGATGCCCAGAGAACGAATCTCCTTGACGAGCACATTGAACGATTCCGGCATGCCGGCATCCATCTCGTGTTCTCCGTCGACGATGTTCTTGTACATCTTCGTACGGCCCTGCACGTCGTCGGACTTGACGGTCAGCATCTCCTGCAGCGTATAGGCAGCGCCATACGCCTCGAGCGCCCAGACCTCCATCTCGCCGAAACGCTGCCCGCCGAACTGCGCCTTGCCACCCAGCGGCTGCTGCGTGACCAGGCTGTACGGGCCGGTGGAGCGTGCGTGCATCTTGTCGTCCACCAGATGGTTCAACTTCAGCATGTACATGTAACCGACCGTCACTTCGCGCGCGAACGGCTCGCCGGTGCGTCCGTCGACCAGCCTCGACTGGCCGGTGTCGGCGAGATCTGCAAGCGCCAGCAGGCCCTTGATCTCGTCTTCGGTGGCACCGTCGAACACCGGCGTCGCCGTCGGCACGCCGCCGGTCATGTTGCCGGCGAGTTCGACGATCTCCGCATCGTTCAGCGACTTGATGTCCTCACCGTAACCGCCGGTCTTGTTGTAGACCGTCTCCATGAATTCGCGGAGTTTGGCGACCGGTTCCTGCGCCTTGAGCATGTTGTCGATCTTCCGGCCCAGCCCCTTGGCGGCCCAGCCCAGGTGCGTCTCGAGCACCTGGCCGACGTTCATGCGCGACGGCACGCCCAGCGGGTTGAGGACGATGTCGACCGGGGTACCGTCCTCGAGGTACGGCATGTCCTCGACCGGCACGATCGTCGAGATCACGCCCTTGTTGCCGTGGCGGCCCGCCATCTTGTCGCCCGGCTGGATACGGCGCTTGACGGCCAGGTACACCTTGACCATCTTGAGCACGCCCGGTGCCAGGTCGTCGCCGGCCGTGATCTTGGCCTTCTTCTCGTCGAAGCGGCGATCGAATTCCTCACGCTGCGAGTTGAGCCGCTCGAAAGCGCGCTGCATCTGCTCGTTCGCCTCGTCGTTCTTCAGGCGAATCTCGAACCACTTCTCGCGGGGCACTTCGTCCAGGTAGGCCTTGGTGATCTTGCTGCCGGCCTTGAGCTTCGCCGGACCGCCCTGCGCCACCTTGCCCGTCAGCAGGCGCTCGATGCGCTGGTAGATGTCTTCCTCGAGGATGCGCAGCGTGTCATCCAGGTCCTTGCGGACGCTCTCGAGCTCGGACTTCTCGATCGACAGTGCACGCTGGTCCTTGTCGACGCCATCGCGCGTGAACACGCGCACGTCGATGACCGTACCGTCCATCCCGGGCGGCACGCGCAGCGAGGTATCTTTCACGTCCGACGCCTTCTCGCCGAAGATCGC
>JBAUVS010000099.1:0-1952 GCA_049583345.1 Woeseiaceae bacterium | reverse complement strand
AGCGCGTCGTCGTACAGCTGCGTGGCCGCCTCGCCGACCGTCGGGTCGTCGAGGACTTCGGGGAAGCGGCCGCGGAATTCCCAGGCATTGAAGAACGGCATCCAGTCGATGTAGTCGCGAAGCACGCCGAGGTCGATGTCGTCGAACACGCGGTGCCCGGTAAAGGTCGGCACGGGCGGCGTGTACGAGCTCCAGTCGCAGCGGTACCGGCGCTCGCGCGCCTGCTCCAGCGAGACCTGCGGCGTGAGCCGTTTCTTGCCGGCATGCTGCTCGCGGCGCCGCGCGTTCTCGCGCCGCGTCTTGTCGACGATTTCCTTGCGTTTCGATGGTTCGATCAGGGCCTGCGCGATGCCGACGGACCGCGACGCATCCTTGACGTAGATGACCGGTCCTTCGTAACGCGGCTCGATCTTGACCGCCGTGTGCGCCGGCGAGGTCGTCGCGCCGCCGATCAGCAGCGGCAGGTCGAAGTCGAGGCGCTGCATCTCGCTGGCGACGTGCACCATCTCGTCGAGCGACGGCGTGATCAGCCCGGACAGGCCGACGATCTTCGCGCCCTCGCGGCGCGCCGTCTCGAGGATTTTCTCACAGGGCACCATCACGCCGAGGTCGATCACCTCGAAGTTATTGCACTGCAGGACCACGCCGACGATATTCTTGCCGATGTCGTGCACGTCACCCTTGACGGTCGCCATCACGATCTTGCCGTTCGAACTCGCCTTGCCGTCCTTCTGCGCTTCGATGAAGGGCACCAGGTGTCCGACGGCCTTCTTCATGACGCGCGCGGACTTCACGACCTGCGGCAGGAACATCTTGCCGGCACCGAACAGGTCGCCGACCACGTTCATGCCGTCCATCAGCGGCCCTTCGATGACGTCGAGCGGGCGCTCCGTGGCGAGCCGCGCCTCCTCGGTGTCGGCGATCACGAATTCGTCGATGCCGGCAACCAGCGCGTGCTCCAGGCGCTTGCCCACCGGCAACTCGCGCCAGGACATGTCCTGCGCGCGGGCCTTCTCGCCCGAGGCCTGCCCCTTGTAGTTCTCGGCGACGGCGAGCAAGCGCTCGGTGCCGTCGGCGCGCCGGTTGAGCACGACGTCCTCGACCGCGTCGCGCAGGTCGCCCGGCAGGTCCTCGTAGATCGCGAGCTGCCCGGCGTTGACGATGCCCATATCCATGCCCGCGCGGATCGCGTGGTAGAGGAACACGGAGTGGATCGCCTCGCGCACGACGTTGTTGCCGCGGAACGAGAACGACACGTTGCTGACGCCGCCGCTGACCCACACGCCGGGGAGCTCTTCTTTGATCCGGCGCGTCGCCTCGATGAAATCGAGCCCGTAGCTCGAGTGCTCCTCGATGCCGGTGGCGATCGCGAAAATATTCGGGTCGAAGATGATGTCGCTCGGCTCGAAGCCGACGACCTCGGTGAGGATCCGGTACGAGCGCTTGCAGATCTCGACCTTGCGATCGACGTTATCCGCCTGGCCCTTCTCGTCGAAGGCCATGACGATCACGGCGGCACCGTAGTCGCGGACCAGGCGCGCCTGGCGAATGAATACTTCCTCGCCTTCCTTCAGGGAGATCGAGTTGACGACGGCCCGGCCCTGTACGCAGCGCAGCCCGGCCTCGATCACCGACCATTTCGACGAATCGATCATCACCGGCAGGCGAGCGACGTCCGGCTCGCCGGCGATCAGGTCCAGGAACGTCACGATCGCCTTCTCGGAGTCGAGCATTCCCTCATCCATGTTGACGTCGATGACCTGCGCGCCGTTCTCGACCTGTTCGCGCGCGACCTGTACCGCGGCCGCGTAGTCGTCCGCCTCGATGAGGCGCCGGAAGATCGCCGAGCCCGTGACGTTGCAGCGCTCGCCGACGTTTACGAACAGGTCGTCGGGACCGACGTTCAGCGGCTCGAGGCCGGACAGGCGCAGGCGCGGCGGGCGTGACGGCAC
>JBAUVS010000098.1:0-3612 GCA_049583345.1 Woeseiaceae bacterium | reverse complement strand
GCGCCAGGTCGTCGCGAGCGTCGACTGGCTGACGGCGCAATTCAAGCCGGGCCGCGAGTTCCAGATTTACGTGTTCAACAACGAGGTGCATCCCGTCATCAAGGGCAGTGACGGCGTATGGCTCAAGGCCGACGACGGCACGCAACTCGACGAAGCGATCCGTGTCCTGCGCAGGACCGTGCCGGAGAACGGCACCAACATGGAGGCTGCATACGCCGTGGCCTCGCAACTGACCCCGCGGCCCGACAACATCATCCTGCTCTGCGACGGACTGCCGACCATGGACGAGCCGTCGACCAGCGAGAAGACCATCAGCGGCCGGGAGCGCGTGATGCTGCACAACAAGGCGATCCGGAAACTCCCGCGCGGCGTACCGGTCAATATATTACTGTACCCGCTCGAGGGTGATTACGAAGCGCCGATCCTGTACTGGATACTCGCCTACCGCACCGGCGGTTCCTTCATCAGCGTCAGCAAGGACTGGCCGTAGAGCGATGCAAGCTGTGCTATGAGACGCCGCCGTGACATGCAAGTCTTCAGTCTGTCGTTCCTCGACTGCATCTGCTGCGGTTTCGGCGCGATCATCCTGCTGCTCGTGTTGAGCAAGATCTACGAACCGGTCATCATCGAGAAGACCCAGGACGATCTCGAGTCTCTCATCGCGATGCTGCAGCAGGAACTGTTCGAGATTCGCGGCGAAACTGCCGTGCTGAATCGCGACCTCGAGTCAGTACGCAAGCAGACCTCGTCGTCCGAGGAGAAGCTCGCGCGTCTGCAGGGCGATCTCAGCAAGGTCCGGGGCCAGTACGCGGCGACCAGGAACCAGGGTGAGTCGACGCAGGACGAGGGCGCGTTGAAGCTCACCAAGCAGCGGCTCACCGAGGAGATGCGCAGGCTGGAACCGTATTACCACCGCGCGGATACCGACGCCGTCGCCGGGATTCCCGTCGACAGCGAATACGTGATCTTCGTCGTCGACACCTCCGGCAGCATGCAGCAGTTCAACTGGGACCGGGCGATCCGCAAGCTCACCGAGACGCTTGATGTTTACCCGCAGGTCAAGGGCCTGCAGATCATGAACGACAACGGCAGTTACATGTTCCAGCAGTATGCCGGCAAGTGGATCCCGGATACGCCGGGCCGGCGCGAAGCCATCATCAAGACCATGCGCAACTGGCGGCCGTTCAGCGACAGTAATCCCGTCGACGGCATCATCTACGCGATCAGCACGTTCTGGTCGCCCAAGCACAAGATCAGCATCTACGTGTTCGGCGACGAGTTCAGCGGCGGGTCGGTGGAGGCTGTCGTGCGCCAGATCGACACGGTCAACCGCCCCGACGCAAACGGCCACCGTATGGTGCGTATCCACGCCGTAGGTTTCCCGTTCTTCTTCGAACCCGGCCGCCAGATCTCCGATACTTCGCGCCGCTACGCGCAGCTGATGCGCATCCTCTGCGCGCGCAACGGCGGCACCTTCGTAGCCCTGTCCGATCCGGCCGTCAGCAGCTAGGGAAACTCTGATCAATTCGTCATTGCGAGGAGCGAAGCGACGCGGCAATCCACAGTGTGTTGATTTCAAATACTGGATTGCTTCGCTGCGCTCGCAATGACGAATCGTTTTCCAATTAATCAGCGTTTCCCTAGCTTGCTGCTCGCCACAATTCATCACAATTGATCGCCGGCTTTGCACGCCGGCGCCCCGGGCACATCCCGTTTCCGCCGTGTAATGAACTCCGACCGTGGACGAGACCACACACCATCAGGAGGACATTCTCATGCGAATCACGATTGCGGCCATTACGACACTTGCACTGCTCGCTGCCTCGCCGTCGTTCGCCGCGAAGGCATCGAAGGAAGAGAATATCGGCGTCGGTTCCGGTGCGTTGATCGGCGCCGCCGCCGGCGGGCCGGTCGGCTTCATCATCGGCGCCGCGGTCGGCGGCAAGCTCGGTGACTCGTTCCATCGCAAGAACCAGGCCATCGACGACCTGAACGGCTCGCTGCAAGCGTCGCAAAGCGACGTCACGACGCTCGAGGACAGCGTCCGCAAGCTCAACGGCAATGTCGACAACCTCAGCGCCGAGCTGGAGCGCATGCACGAGGTCGACCGCCCCGAACTCGTCAAGCTGTTGCGCGCCGGAATCGACATGGACCTGCTGTTCCGGACCGACGAGCACGTGCTTGCCGACACGACGGGTGCCCGCCTCGCCGAGCTGGCCGACAGCCTGGCGTCGATGCCCGATATCCGCGTCCAGCTCGACGGCTACGCCGACGAGCGCGGCGATGCAGACTACAACCAGCATCTGTCCGAGGAACGTGCACAGTTCGTCCGCGACCAGCTGGTGGCCGCCGGCGTCGAGCCGTCGCGGATCCGGATCGCCGCGCACGGTGAAGCCGTCGCCCAGGACGCGACGCCGGACAGCTTCGCGCTCGAACGCCGCGTCAGCGTGAAGTTGTTCATCGACGACACCCCGGCGGTCGCCTCGAACCCGGAGTGACGCCCCATCCCCGCGACTCATCTCGAGTCTCCATTTGGCCGGCCCTTCGGGCCGGCCCTTTTTGGTTGCGGTATAGTCGGGCCATGAGCGAAGAGCTGGTAAAACGACACTGCAAGCCCTGCGAGGGCGGCGTCGAGCCGCTGCACCGTGACCAGGTCGAGCAGCTGATGAAGGCGCTGCACGGCGGATGGGCGGTCGGGGACGACGGCCGCGAGATCTCGAGACGTTTCGAATTCCCGGCGTACAGCCGCACCCTCGGGTTCGCCAACGCGGTCGCCTGGATCGCGATTAGCGAGGGTCATCACCCGGTGCTGACGGTGAGTTACGGCAGCTGCGAGGTGAGCTACACGACGCACGCCATCGGCGGCCTGTCCGACAACGACTTCATCTGCGCGGCGAAGGTCGATCGGCTGGCGGCCGAGACCGGAGTCGAATGATCGGGATCGCCGAGGTCGAGGACGCCGCCAGGCGCCTCGCCGGGATCGTCGTCAGAACACCGCTGATCGGCAGCGCCGAGCTGGATACGGCGGCCGGCGGGCCCGTGCTGCTCAAACCCGAATGCTTCCAGAGCATCGGCTCGTTCAAGATCCGCGGCGCCTACAACCTGATGGCCCGACTGAGCGCCGAACAGGCGCGGCGCGGCGTCGTGGCGTTCTCGTCCGGAAATCATGCGCAGGGCGTGGCGCTGGCGGGCAGGCTGCTCGGGATCCACGCGGCCATCGTCATGCCGGCGGATGCGCCACGCGCCAAGCTCGAGGCGACCCGGGCGCTCGGCGGCGAAGTCGTGACCTACGACCGCGAACGCGAGGACCGCGAAGCGATCGCCCGCCGGCTGGCGGCGGAGCGCGGCGCCGAGGTCGTACCGTCCTACGATCACCCGCACATCGTCGCCGGGCAGGGCACGGTCGGGCTCGAGATCGCGCAACAGGCGAGCGAGGCGGGACTGCGTATCGACCAGGTACTGATCCCCTGCAGCGGCGGCGGCCTGTCGTCGGGCTGCGCCGTGGCCCTCAAGGCGAGCTTGCCGGAGATCCGTGTGCACACGGTCGAACCCGCGGCCTGCGACGACACGGCACGTTCGCTGGCGCGTGGCGAGCGAGTCGAGGCGCCGCCC
>JBAUVS010000097.1:0-21300 GCA_049583345.1 Woeseiaceae bacterium | reverse complement strand
GTTCATGCCCGAGCCGCACAGCCGGTTGACGGTCGCCCCCGCGACGCCGGCTGGCAGGCCGGCCAGCAATGCCGCCATGCGGCCGACGTTGCGGTTGTCCTCTCCCGCCTGGTTGGCACAACCCAGCACGACGTCGTCGATCGCGGCCGGGTCGAGCGCAGCATTGCGTTCGATGAGCGCGGCTATCGGTATCGCACCGAGGTCGTCGGTGCGCACGCCGGCAAGCGCGCCGCCATAACGGCCGACAGGCGTCCTGATCGGATCGCAGATGAAGGCCTGGCTCATCGATCGCCGCGCGCCGTGCCGACGGTCATCCGGCGCAATACCTCGTCCTTGCGAACGAAGTGATGGTAGAGCGCGGCGAGGATGTGCAACCCGAGCAGTGACACGAGCACGATCCAGGTCGTCTCGTGCACTTCCTCCCAGAATTCATGGGCAGTGTCACTCTGCGCCACGGGCAGGGAAAACGAGAAGAGTCCGAAGAAGGGCACCGGTCGGCCCGCCGTCGCGAAGCTCATCGCTCCTGAGACGAGTTGCACGAACACGGCGAGATAGATCGCCCAGTGGGTAAGCCGCGCCGACACGCGTTGCCATGCGGGCATGCCCGGCGGATCGGCGGGTATCTCGCTGGAGAACCTCCACAGAAGCCGTACCGTCATCAGGACGAAGACGAGTACGGCGATCGAACCGTGTGTCTCACGCAGCGCGGTTCTTGCGGGCCCCCGCTCCATCCCGGCCTGCTCGAGCCCGAGCCACAGCAATACGACGATGCCGACGGCGACCAGCCAGTGCAGCCATTTCGCGGCCTTGCCGTACTCCGATTCCGTATTACGCAACGCCATTAGTTCCCTCCCTGCGCGGACGCATGTCCGTCATGGTCTCTCGTTTCCCGGTCGTAACGCCGGCCGAGGTACACGCCGACCACGCCCCACGCGACGGCAATCAATGCACCGACTACCGCGAGCGCGCCGAGGCCGAGGCCGAGGGCAGCGGTCAGCAATGCGAAGGACCAGCCGGCAAGCGTATCTCCGCCGCGATAGACCACGATATCGATGACCGGCTTGGCCTTGAAGCGCTCCTCGCGACTGACGAGCGTATACAGCATCTCGCGGCCAGGCCGAGTGATCGAGTATTCACCACTCTTGAGCACCACCCAGCCGATTATGACGCTGGTCAGCACCGGATTGAACGCGATCGCCGAAAACACGACAGCCACGGCGAAGGGAATGATCGCGAGCGTCTTCGAGAGTCCGAACCGGGTCGCGAGGCGGCCGGTCGCGAACATCGCCGTTACGATCGTCAGGGCATTCACCGTGAGGTTGATGCCTGCCCAAATCTGGGTCCGGGTATCGCGAGCAAATTCCTCCAGCAGATTCTTGATCTCGAAGTACGCGAACGAGCCGATCGACGTATACAGAAAAATAAACACCGCAATGCCGAGCAGGAACGGGTTGCGCACGAAGCGCGTAAAGCCGGCGAACGGATTACCGCCGACGATCGCCTCTCGCCCCCCTATGGCATCGGGGATTTCCGGTTGCAGCCGCGTCCCCTTCAGGCGGTACAGCACGCCGATCGCCGGCACGATCGCCACCAGGATGACCGCCGCGATCAGCATCAGGTTCAGATTTCCCAACAGCGGGGCCAGCAGCAGCGCTGCCGAGTTTCCGCCTATCGTGCCGATACTCGCGGCGCTCGCGATGAACGCGAAAACCCGCAGCGCCTGCTTCTTGCTGTAGATATCCGCCATCAGGCTCCAGAAGACCGAGATGTGGAACAGGGAGAACAGGCTGATCCAGAGATAAAAGGCCTTGTCGATGAATACCGAGTGCTCCTGCGAAATCGCACCCAGGTAGAACAGGGCAAACGACAGAGCAAAGAATCCGTATACGCCGGGAACCACGTATTTCAGGCGGAAGCGCGACACGGCGAGACCAAACAGGCTGACGGCGGCCGCGCTGAATACGAAGTTGTACGTCCAAAGCAGTGCGACGCCGACGTCGCTCCAATCCGGCGCCATGGAGTCGCGGAGAGGTTTCAGGATGTTGTAGGCGAACATCAGGCAGAACAGGAATACGAACGACAGCAGCGTCGCCGCCAATTCGTCGGCCTCGATCCTGTTCGCCGTCCGAAAAAAGCGCGTCAGGAAGCCGCCGCGATCCCCGTCTGTCACGTCAATCCAGACCCAGCTCGAATCCGGCTTCGAGTTCTTCCTTCGAGTAAGCACGGAACGCAATCATCGTCTCGGTCTCGACGATGCCTTCGAGATGGCGCATCCGGTCGCTGATGACGTCGGCGAGGTCTTCGTTTTGACCGACCTTGACGACGGCAACCAGATCGTAACGGCCGGCGACCGAGAAGACTTCCTGCACGCCGTCCATCGCCGCGATCTGCTTCGCCAGGTCCGGAATGCGGCTCGTCTCCGCCTTGATCATGACTATCGCCGTTACCATGGGTATCTCCCGCCCGGCGGAGCACGCCGGTCCGCGAAGCGTAGCATACCGGCGGCGCGGGCCGGCGCTACTCGTGGCGCAGCGCCTCTATCGGGTCCAGCGTCGCCGCCCGGCGGGCGGGCCAGAGCCCGAAAACGATTCCGACCGCGGCGCTGAAGCCGAAGGCCATGCCGGCCGACTCGCTGGTGATGACCGTCTGCCAGCCTGCGAATTTCGCGAGCAACATCGCCGCGGTGGACCCCACGGCGAGGCCGAGGGTGCCGCCGATCAGGCACAGGACCATCGACTCGATCAGGAACTGCAGCAGGATGTTGCCCCGCGTGGCGCCGAGCGCCTTGCGGATGCCGATCTCGCGCGTACGCTCCGTCACCGTGACAAGCATGATGTTCATGATGCCGATGCCGCCGACCACGAGACTCACGCCGGCGATGCCGGCGAGCAGGAACGTGAAGATGCGGGTCGCCTCCTGGCGCGATTCGGCGAACTGCCGACGATCGACGATCGAGAAGTCGTTGTCCTTGCCCGGCAGGATACCGTGCTCCCTGCGCAACACGCGCTCGATATCCAGCATCGCCTGCGCGGACGTGGATCCCGGAGCGACCTTGGCGCTGATCGTCTGTACGTAATCGGAGCCCGTGACGCGGAACTGCGCGGTCGCCAGCGGCATCCAGATATCGTCGTCCGGATTGCGCCAACCCGTGGAGCCCTTTGCCTTCAACACGCCGATGACCTGGAAGGAGGTCGTCTGGATCACGATCGAGCGACCGACCATCGCCGCGGCATCAACGCCGAAGAGCCCGGGGACCTCGGCTCCGAGCACGGCCACCCGTCTTCGCGCGGCGTCGTCGGCCGCGGTGAATACGCGACCGGTCGCGATTTCGAATCCCTGCACGGGAAAATAGTTCGGCGTCGTGCCGGTAATGCCGAGACTGAGATTCTTGTTGCCGTATTTGACCTGCAGGCGCGCGTTCGTCTCCGGTACGACCTCGCCGACATTCGGCGCACCCCTGGCCAACGCGACGGCGTCATCCACGGTGATCGTCTGCTGGTCGCGCGCGACGCCGCGACTGAACCAGGTGGAGGACTGAATCGCCAGGATGTCGCCGCCGAGCGCCTGCATCTGCTCGTCGACGGCACGCTGCGCGCCGGTGCCGAGGGCGACCATCGTGATGACGGCGCCTACGCCGATGATGATGCCCAGCATCGTCAGCACGGCGCGGAACAGGTTACTGCGGATCGAGGTCAGTGCGATGCGGAGAGTCTCGAGGATCAGCATGGCTGGGCCCCGACTTACCTGCTGATGCCGGGAACCGAGCCGATTCGCCGGTTGATGAATTGCTGCAGATCCTGTTGCGTCTCCACGAGGTTGCTGCTCGGCAGGATCAGCACCGTCTCCCCGTCGTCGAGACCGTCGAGCACCTCGACACGATCGAGGTCCGTGATGCCCGTACGGACATGACGGATCTCCGGGCCGCTGGCGCCCTTCACGACCACCCAGAATCGACCGCCGAAACGATAATCCGGCCGGGCGCCGCCGTTGCGGTGTGCGGCCGTGGGGGCCCCCGCTGGGCGGCCGTGTTCGGATCCTGCGGCGGGTGCCGCCGCGTCCTTGCTGCCACCGCTCTGCGAAAGCTTCGCGCGCAGTGCTTCCTCGGACATGCCGAGGATGCCGGCGGTCGACACGACGTCCCGGTTGGTGCGCAATGCCATCACCGGGATCGTGAGCGCGTCCGTGGTCTGTGCGATCTGGATGTCCACTTCGGCATTCATGCCCGGCAACAGCAAGCCTTCGGAATTGTCGAGCGAGATCAGCACCGCGAACATCGTGACGTTCTGCACGACCACCGCCTCGGGTTCGATCTTGACCACCTTGCCCGGGAACGGCTGATTCGGATACGCGGCCACCGTAACGCGCGCCGCCATATCCGGGCGGATCTTGCCGATGTCAGTCTCGTCCACGAGAGCCCGGACCTGTACCGCGCTCAGGTCGGCCATCCGCATGAGCAAGGTGCCGCCGGCGAAATCCTGGGTCGGGGAAGAGATCACCTGCCCTTTCTCCACCGGCTTGTCGATAATGGTGCCCGAGATCGGCGCCCTCACGTCCGTATCGTCAACGGCGATACGGGCATTCTCGACGCTGACGCGTGACGTGACGACCTGTGCCTGTGCGTTGGCGAGATCGAGCGTGGCCTGCTCCACGTCCGTCTCGGTGAATGTACCCTTCTTGAGCAGCGCCTGCGCACGCTTCATCTGCGTTTCGGCGATCTCACGCTTCGACATCGCGGCTTTCAGTTCGGCTTCGGCCTGGTCCAGCCGGTTGCGCACCGTTCGAGGGTCGATGCGCACCATCAAGGTGCCCGCCTTGACGTAGTCTCCGGTGTCGACGTCGAGTTCGAGCACCTCCCCGGATGCTTTCGATTTCACCTCGACCACTGTCAGGGGCTCCACGACACCCGCGGAACTCACGGAAACGGTGATCGACCCGTGCTCGACCCTGGCCTTGTCGTAGACCTTCGGCTCTGCCGCGTCGCGGCCGCAGCCCGCGGCGAGCGTCGCGAGCACCGTGAGACACAGGATTCGTGCAATGCTCATACGCACGCCTGGTCGCCGACGACCCGCCCGTCGGAGAGCCGCACGATGCGGCCCGCACGTTCTGCGACATCGGGCTCGTGCGTGACGACGATCAGCGTGTTCCCGAGTTCGTGCAGCTGGTCGAATAATTCCATGATGCCCTGCCCCGTGACGGAATCGAGGTTGCCCGTGGGCTCGTCGGCCAGCAGTATGCTGGGTTCGGTGACCAGCGCCCGTGCGATCGCGACTCGTTGCCGCTGGCCGCCCGACATCTCGGACGGCCGGTGCATGACGCGGTCACCGAGTCCGACCATCTCCAACGCCGCAAGTGCCCGGCGAATCCGCTCTTCACGCCTGGCGCCCGCATAGATCAGCGGCACTTCCACGTTGGCCAGTGCGCTCATCCGCGGCAACAGGTTGAACGTCTGGAACACGAAACCGATCTCCCGGTTCCGGATCCGCGCGAGCTGTTTGTCGTTCAGGCTGGAGACGGCCTGGGTGCCGAGCCAGTATTCACCGGACGTCGGTCGATCCAGGCAGCCGACGATATTCATCAGGGTCGACTTGCCCGACCCCGACGGCCCCATGACCGCAACATAGGCATTCCGCGGCACGCTGAGGCTGATGCCGTCGAGCGCATTGACCTGGCTGGTTCCCATCGCATACCGGCGATAGACGTCTTCGAGGCGGATGACCGGCGTCGCCGATACCGTCGCGGCTGCGGTCGAATTCGACAAGCGGAGCACCTCGCTCGCACGAGCCCAGGGCGGAGGCGCCAGATTAAACCACGAACCGGCCGCGACGCACGGCCGGAATCGCCCTCAGATAGCCTTCTCGAGGAGGTCGGCGCTGCGAACGTTGGCGGCGCCGCGACAACGCGCCTTGGCGCGGTACATCGCCTGGTCGGCCTCGCGCATGAGGCCGGTGAGCGTATTCGCGTGCTCTGGATAGAGGGCGAGCCCGATGCTCGCGGCGCAGCGCAACTTCTGCGAGCCGATCAGGTAAGGCTCTTCGAGTGCATTCGTCAGGCGTTTCGCGAGACGGTCGGCGACGTCCGGCGTCACGTCGGGCACCAGCGCAACGAATTCGTCGCCGCCCGGCCGGCCGATGATGTCGCAGCTGCGCAGGCTTTTGCGCAGGCGTTGCGCCGCGATCGTCAGTAGCTGGTCGCCGATCTCGTGTCCGCAACTGTCGTTGATGAGCTTGAAATCGTTCAGGTCGATGAACAACAGTGCGCCCGTCGCGTCGTCCGCGCTTTCGGTCAGCCGCTTCGAGGCATCGCGCTCGAAGCCGCGCCGGTTGAGCACCCCGGTCAGCGGGTCCGAACGCGCGATGGACTCCATATGCTGTTCCCTGGCCTTGCCGTCGGTGATGTCGACGAAGGTCACGGCGATGTCGGATCCGAACGGTTCGCAGAGCATCCGCAACCATTTGCTGCCGCCCTGCGACGTGTGATTCACCTCGATGTCGAAGGTATCGCCGGCTTCCGTGGCACGCCGGAACGCGCCGAGGATCTGGCGCGCCTCGTCCGCGTCCATGGCATTCGTGGCGATCCGGATGACGTCGTCCCCCGTGTTGTCGATCAGTTCGCCCTCGCCCTTGCCGAGGAACCGGCCGGCAGCGGCATTCGCGAACACGCAGCGGAGTTCGCGGAAATCGTCGTTGCTGTTCTCTACCCAGCGAAATCGGAGGATGGCGTTCACCGAGTGGTCGATCAGCGTCCGCAGCAGTTTCTCGCTGGCACGCACCTCGGCCTGCGCGCGCTCGACGTCGCTCACGTCCCGGAACATCAAAACCTTGCCCTGGCGGAAAGAGGCGCGCGTGGACTTCATCGGCGACACCTGGACGTGCAGGAATCGACCGGTGCTGGTCAGCATCTTGCGCGGCTCGCCCGTCTCGATGGCCTCGAACACTTCCGGCGCTTCGTTTCCCAGCACCTGGACCAGCGGTTCCAGCAACGCCGACGTTTCGGTGATGTCGAGCAGGAGTTCTGCACGGTGGTTGAGGCCGATGATGCGGCCCTGGTCATCCACGACGACGACCGGATCCTGCATATTCTGGAAGACGGTTTCGTACGCCAACGGTGAGAATTCGACAATCTGACCTGCGAGAATCATCCACGCATACAGGGGCAACATCGCCGTGAACACCAGCGGCACGAACGAGATCGTGTTGGGACCGTAGCCGAGATCGTACAGGACCGTCGCAGCGAGCGGCGCCAGGGACGACGTCAGGAGCAGCAGGATTCCGCGACGATGCGCGCGCGAAACGGCGGACCCGTGCGCAAGCAATGTCAGGATTGCGATTGCTCCGACGGCATAGCTGTAGGGCGCGTGCACGAACAGGAACCAGGGGCCCCATCGCGTCGGCCGAGTCAGGAATTCACCGACTTCGTTGGTCGCCGGCAGTTGCCACATCAGTTCGTGATACTGGTTGGTCGCCGCCAGCACGATCGTGACGATCGGGATAATCAGCATCAGCGTCGCCCGGTGTATTGACGTGCTGCGACCCGTGTACGCGCGGAAGCTGAAATAGGCCGCGATCGGACCGAGGGATGTGCCGACGAAATGACAGCTGCGGCCGATCGAGAAGACGGTAAAGCGCGTCGCCATCAGCTCGATGGCGCCGCCGAGCACCCAGACGCTGACTACGATCAGCATCAGTCCGATCGGCATCGTGCCGGCCTCCCGTTTGGCCGCCATGAGCCGCAGGCCGAGCGCGAAGTAGCACGCGGCACTGAACATCAACAGGACGGACAGGGCGATCTCGAGGTTCATGATTCCCCTGGGGAAAGTCGACCCGACGCTGCTTATGGTAAGCCGCCAATCCCTTGTTTTCTGGGAACTGTTCCACAGCTTTGCAGCGCTGCGATCGCGCTTTCTGGTCGGGTCGGCCCAGTTCCGCACTGGCAGGCGCGGCGGCCGGGAGTGTCCGGAAATGCCGAACAGTTCCGGCCGCCGTTCAACATAATCGGTCATAGTTGCCGGCTATGAACCGCCTGGCACGCATCGCCCGCTCGGCAACGCCTTCCACCGGCGTGCAGTTCCGCGCCGGCGCGTACGGCAAGGCGGGCATAGAGGACTTCCTGCGCGACGTGCTCGCCATCGCCAATGCCACCGTCGACGGGCCGCGCTACATCGTCACGGGCGTGGCCTTCGACGCCGAGGGCCGCAAATCGGTCCGCGCGTTGCACCCCGACGACTTTACGGGCAAGCCTGCCTACCAGGCGCTGGCAAACGATCATATCGAACCGCCGATCCGCATCCGTTACGAACCTGTCACCGTGGACGGTCTTCGTGTCGGCGTCTACGAGATTGGCGACAGCCAGGACCGGCCCTACATGATGCGCATCGATTTTTCGGAGACGCTGCGCCGTGGCGATGCCTATCTGCGAGTCAACGACGCCGTGGTCAAGATGGGCCGTCGCCAGCTGCAGGCGATGTTCGAACGCAAATTCCGCGACTCCGTATCGTCCGCGTCGATCGAGGTCGGCTTCCCGGGCGCGATCATTCACAAGGATCTTCGTATCGCAACCTGCGATCTCGGCACATTGCCGTCGGCGGTCGCCAGCGCGAAATTGCGGGAATTGATCGACACCAAGGCCCGGGTGCGCGCGTCGGCCGCCAATACGCTGGTCGCCCGGCTTACGCACGCAAGGCTGTTCGGTTCCGACAGTCCCTACGAAGAGCGATCGGACGAGGAGATCCTGACCGAGATGCGCCACATCGAACATCACTTCCGGGACGATGACGAACATTTCCTGTTCGAGGAGCACGGCGTGCCCCTGCAACTCGTCGTGCTGAACCAGGGCGAGGAAGAAATCGTCGACGCCTCGCTGGCGATCGTTTTGCCGAACCATTCGGACCTGTATGTCGCCCGTCGACTTCCGAAACAACAACGGGACGGCACCTATCACGAGCGCACGGCGCAGGAACAATCCGGCTATCCCGCCGTGAGCCTGCGCGACGCTACTGTGCACGTCGCCGCCAAGCTCGGCAGCATCGCGCCCGCACAGCCGCAGGAAGTGTTCGCCGCACCGCTGCGCCTGTGTGTCGGCGCGAGCCTGGCGGGACGGCGGGTCGGGATTCGCTACTCCCTGTTTGCGCAGAACCTGCGCGTGCCCGCAACGGGGAAACTGCGGTTGCTGTTCTAGCCGCCGCTTCCTGCGCGGGTCAGATCCACTTCTCGACCTGCGGTGCGGTGTAGCTTTCGAAGCGCCCGATCAGCTCGGCGGCATCGCGTTCCGCCATCAGCATGGAACGGTTCTCGGGACGCAGGAAACCTTCGGCACAGGCATGGTCGAGGTATGTCAATAACGGATCGAAGTATCCGCGTACATTCAGGACTCCGCAGGGCTTGTCATGGAACCGGAGCTGGCCCCAGGTCAGAATCTCGATGAGTTCCTCGAGGGTGCCGAAACCGCCGGGCAGCGCAATGAAAGCATCGGACAGCGCCGCCATCATCGATTTGCGGTCGTGCATGGACGATACGACGTGCAGCTCCGTCAGCCCCGGATGCGCGATCTCTTTCGCCTGCAGCATCTGCGGGATCACGCCGACCACCGCACCACCCGCTTCGAGCACCGCGTTCGCGAGTACGCCCATCAGGCCTTTGGACGCGCCGCCATAGACGAGTTGCAGTTCATGACGGACCAGCACCGCGGCCAGTTCGCGTGCGGCGGCCGCGTAGTCGGGATGCACGCCGGTGTTCGAGCCGCAGTAGACGCACACCCTCCGCATGGCTCGTCGTGCCGTCAGGCGATCGCCGCGCGCGCCTTCGCGCTTTCGATGATCTTCGCTATCTCCGGGCGCGACTTGCGCAGTTCTTCCGGGGAGAGCGCGTCGAGTTCGTGGGGAAATACCAACCAGTCGGCCGTCTCGTGGACGTAGTAGTCGGGCACGATGGCAGTCTGGTTGCGGCTCGGTTTGAACCAGGGGACGGCGACGCGGATGTCCTCCGGCGTGTTGCCCCTGGCCCGCCGGGTCAACTCGTCGATCACGGCGACGATGGTGTTGCCGGTATCGAAGACGTCGTCGACGATCAGCACGCGGTCTTCGTGGCAGATCTTCTTGATGATGTAATTCAAGCCGTGCACGACGACCGCGCCGCGCCGATCGACGCCGGTGTACGAGGAGGTCCTGATGGCGATGTGGTCGGCCTCCACCCCGCAGTAGGCGAGGATCTCCTGCACGGCCATGCCCACCGGTGTGCCGCCGCGCCAGATCGCGATGATCATCGTCGGCGTAAAGCCGCTCTCCAGTACCTTCAGCCCGAGCCGGAAGGAATCGGTGAGCAGTTCTTCTGCCGACAGAACGATCTTCTTCATCGCCGTCTACTTATCGTCCGAGATGGGGGCTGCCGCTATAATGGCCGCGATTCTACCCTACTGTGGGCACTGACCGGGCATGAAGAGGCTATTCGTCGAGGCTGACAGCCTGCTGAAGGACTCCTTCCAGCTCGCCGCCGACATCGCGCAATCGGGGTTCCGGCCGGACTTCCTGGTCGGTCTCTGGCGCGGCGGCAGCGCCGTCGGCATCGCGGTGCAGGAAGGCCTCGAATTCCTCGGTATCGCCACGGACCATATCGCCATCCGGACCTCGTACAGCGGCGCCCCGCGTTACGACGAGATGGTCAGCAAGGCGGACTCCATCCGCGTACACGGCCTGCAATACCTGCTCGAGACGCTGTGTGCGCACCATTCCCTGCTGATCGTCGACGACGTGTACAGCACAGGTTCGAGCGTCCAGGCGGTTATCGATCAGCTCACCCTGAAGACCCGCCGCAACCTGCCGGGGGATATCCGCGTCGCAACCGTCTGGTACCGCCCCACCGACAAGACGCTGCGGGTTCCGGACTACTACGTCCACGAGACGTCGGATTGGCTGGTGCTCCCCTACGAGCTCAGCGGCCTGTCCCTCGACGAGCTGCGCGAGCACCGACCGGAGCTCGCCGACATCCTGGACCGGCTGGCGGTCCTGGTACCCTGAATCACCCCTCACCAGACGCGAATGCCGTCTAGGTAAATTCCACGACGACCGGGCGTTCCGGCGCTCACTACAATTGACGTGTCCCAGTCTATCCCTCACTCAGGCACAAGGGGACCCGAAGTCATGCGAAGCCCGATCACACTCTTGCCCATCGCCGCCGCGGCCCTGTTCATCGCGGGCACGCCGGCTCCGGCACAAGAAGGCGCAAAACAAGCGATGCAGGTCGAGAACAAGTCCTTGCAGTCGAGTATCGAAGTGCAAAAACGCATCAACGAACTCGATGATGCCACGCGCGCAATGCTGAACGATTACCGGCAGACGACGCAGCAGACCCAGGATCTTGGCGCGTACAACGAGCAGCTCAGCAAGCTCGTGGCCACGCAAAGGGTCGAGATGGCGGACTACGAACGCCAGTTCGAGGACCTCGAGATCACCAAGCGCCGCATCCTGCCTTTGATCGTGCGCATGATCGAAGTGCTCGAGGACTTCGTGTCGGTCGACATCCCGTTCCTCGAGAAGGAACGCACGATGCGTATCGCCGAGCTCAAGAAGCTGATGGAACGCCCCGACGTGCCGACGTCCGAGAAATACCGCCGCGTCTCCGAGGCCTACCAGATCGAACTCGAATACGGCCACACCATCGAGGCCTACGAGGGCGAGATGGACGACAACGGCGAGTCCCGGACGGTCAATTTCCTGCGTTTCGGCCGACTGGGCCTCTACTACATGTCGCTCGACGGCCTCGACATCGGCTACTGGGACAACTCACAGGACAAATGGGTGCCGCTCGATTCGGAATTCCGTCAACCGCTTGATCGCGCGATACGCATCGCGCGAAAACAGCTGCCGCCGGACCTGATCCGCCTGCCGATACCCGCGCCGGAGGACAGAACATGAAACGCAAAGGAACCCTGCCGGCCCGTGCACTCGTCGTCCCGGCTCTCATAGCCCTGGCGTTTGCGGGGTTACCGACATTCGCGGTCGCGAGCACCGACGACGTCAACAAGCTGGTCGATTCGGTCCGTTCCGAGGCACTCCGCGAAGCGGCGCACGACGAGAAGCGCATCAACGAATTTCTCGCCGCGAAAAACGAACAGGCCGCGCTGCTGAAGAAAGCGAAGGCCGAACTGGCGGCGGCGAACAAGCGCGCAGACCAGCTTCGGGCCGAGTACGAAGGCAACGAGAAGACGCTCACGGAATACGAGGCGAGCCTGAAGGAACGGGCCGGCGACCTGGAGGACACGTTCGCGATCGTCCGCCAGGCCGCGCTGACCGCAGACAACGTGCTGAGCACGTCGCTCGTGTCAGCGGAACAGAAGGACCGTTCCGACTTCCTGCAGCAACTCGGCAAGGGCGAGCGCGCGCCGACACTGGACGACATCAAGCGGCTCTGGACGTCCGTCTTCACCGAGATCAGCGAGTCGGGCAAGGTCGTGCGTTTCAAGGCCACGGTGATCCGGCCGCAGGGTGACGAGGCGGAACAGACCGTCACCCGCGCGGGCGTCTTCACCTCGGTCAGCAACGGTGAGTTCCTGCGCTACCTCCCCGAAGCCGGCAAGCTCGTCGAGCTGAGCCGGCAGCCGCCGGCACGCTTCCAGCGCCTGGCCAGGGGACTCGAGGAGGCCAAGAGCGGCATGGTGCCGATGGCGCTCGACCCGTCCAAAGGCCAGATCCTCGCCCTCCTCGTGCAGTCACCCGACTTCAAGGAGCGCTTGAAGCAGGGCGGATACATCGGCTACTTGATCCTGGCGCTCGGCGCGATCGGTCTCGCGATTGTGATACAGCGTGCCATCGGCCTCACGCTCGCGAGGCGCGCGATCGACCGACAGGCCAGGACGCCCGAGGCCAATGACAAGAATCCGCTGGGCCGACTGCACCGCGTCGCAAGCCAGGCGAGCAAGGACAGCGCAGAGACCGTCGGCATCCTGCTCGACGAGCAACTCGCCGAGGAAGCGTCGCTGCTGAATCGCGGGCTCTCGACGGTCGCCGTCCTGGCCGCGGTCAGCCCGCTGCTCGGCCTGCTCGGCACGGTGAACGGCATGATCGATACGTTCCAGACGATCACGCTGTTCGGCACCGGCGATCCGAAACTGATGTCCGGCGGCATATCGCTGGCGCTCGTCACGACCCAGCTCGGACTCGCGGTCGCGGTCCCGCTGGTCCTGTTCCATAGCCTCCTCACGGGCCGTGCGACTCGACTGATCGAACGCCTGGGCAAGCACAGCAGCGAGATGCTCACTAACCATGAACTGGTCTAGCTACAAGGACTCGCTCTCGACCCTGTTCGAACAGGGCGGCATAACGCTCTGGTTCATCCTGGGCGCGTCGATCCTGTTGTGGATCCTGATCCTGGAGCGATACTGGTTCCACTGGCGCGAACTCCCCGGCCTGCGCCGCGAGTTGCTGGCACGATGGCACGAGCAGAAGCCATCCATCCCCGAGGGATTGTTGGTGCGCCGCATCGATGCACTGGTCGCCGACCTCTATGCCGAAGTCGGCCGCAACCTGCAGGCCCTGCAGGCGCTCACCGGCATCCTGCCGCTGCTCGGCCTGTACGGGACAGTATCCGGGATGATCAAGGTGTTCGACGTCATCACGATCTTCGGGTCCGGAAATACGCGCGGCATGGCTTCGGGCATCTCGGAAGCGCTCGTGACAACGATGGCGGGGCTGTTCACCGCGCTATCCGGTATTTATTTCGTGACGGATCTCGAGCACCGTGCGGCAGACGACGCGCGGCGCTTCGAGGCCGACCTCGTGGAGGACAAGTAGATGGCCGCCAGGAAATTCGTCCGCTCCGGAGGGGGCGCCGCGGCACTGAACGTCACGCCCCTCATCGACATGGTGTTCATCCTGCTGATCTTCTTCGCGGTGAATGCCTCGTTCGTGAAAGAGGCCGGCGTGCAGATCGAACGGCCCAGCGCGACCACGGCGAAGGTGCAGCAGCAGGCCAACATCATGATCGCGGTCACGGAGAACGGCGAGGTCTGGGTGGATCGGGCCCGCGTGGATCCCCGCAGCGTGCGGGGTCACGTGGAACGCCTGCACGCCGAGAGCCCGGAGGGATCGGTGGTCATCCTCGCCGACGACGAGTCGCGTACCGGTCTCGTCATCGAAGTACTCGACCAGGTTCGCCTCGCCGGCGTGGAGAACGTTGCCGTCGCGGCCTCGAAAGACCGGCGATGACCACACATGCATCCAGCAAGCTGCCCGCCGTCATTTTCACGGCGCTCGTTATCAACGTACTGATGTTCACGGCGATCGAGTTGATGATCGGCATGGGACGAATCCGACTCACGAACGCCAGCGACATCGAGATCGCGAACTTCATCCGCGTCGCCGACGAGTCCCATGAAGTGCGCTCGAGGCGCGACCCGAAGGCGCCGGAGAAACCGCGGCAGGAGATGGAACAGGAAATCCAACAGCTCGCGCAGTCGGCGACCACGGGCAAGGGAACCGTGGCATTCTCGGTGAGCATGCCGGATGTCAATATCGATCTCGGCGGCGGCATCCAGATCGCCAGGGAGCTCACGCCGCTCGTGCGCATTCCGGCCGACTACCCGATCCCCGCGCTGATGAAAGGCATCGAGGGCTTCGTCGAGCTGCGCTTCGTCGTCACCGAGACAGGGTCGGTCAGGGATCCCGAAGTCCTGCGCGCCGACCCGCCGGGCGTGTTCGAAAGAGCGGCGATTCGCGCGGTGCTGAAGTGGAAATACCAGCCGCAGATGGTCAATGGCAAGCCCACTGCCGTCGTCACTTACACCCGTCTGCGGTTCATCATCGAGGAAGCGCAGCAGCAGCAATGATCAGGCGCGCCGTCATTCTGTTGACTCTCATCGCGGGCCTGCTCGCCGCCGCCGGCGGGCTGGCCGACACCGCAACACCGTCGCGCGCGACCTATGCCAAGCTCATCGACGTACAGGAACTCTGGAGCAAGGACAAGTACGACGAGGCCTTCTCTGTCCTCGAGGAGCTTGCCAACAAGACGCGGGACAAGGAGCCGCTCGACTACGCCGTCGCGGAACAGTACGTCGCACACACTGCGATTCTCGCGGATCGTTACGAACTCGCGCGCCCGGCACTGGAGAAAGCGCTCGCGCAGACGGGCCTGCCGAAGGAGTTTGCGGCAGGCTTGAAGCTCGACTATGGCCAGATCGTCCTCGGCGACGAGGAATACGAGCTTGCGAGAAAGATGCTGGAAGACTGGTACGCCGACACCGACGCGGAAAAACAGCCGTCGCAACTGTTCGCGCTGGCCTATGCGAACTACATGACCGAGCATCTGCCGCGCGCGGAGGAATTGCTCGAGTCCGCGCTGGCGACTTCCAAGACCGTCAACAACACCTGGTACCGGGTGTACTACCAGGTATTGTTCGACCAGAAAAAATACGACAAGGCCGAGTCCGTGGTCTACGGCCTCGTTTCGAGGGAACCGGCAAACGAAACGTACTGGCAGTTGCTTGTAAATCACTACCTGCATCTCGAAGACGACCGGCGAGCTCTCGCGGCGATGGCGATTGCCCGGATACAGGGGCTGATGAACACGACTGACGACTTGAAGCGGATTGCGATGCTCTACAGCGTCGTCGAGATTCCCGAGAGAGCCGCGCGGCTGCTGCAGGGCTGGGTCGAGGAAGGGAGCCTCAAGGCCGATGCCGAAACGTTGCGGCGCATCGGCGACCTGTGGCTGCTCGCGCGCGACCGTGATCAGGCCAAGGTCTACCTCGGCAAGGCGGCCGCGGCGGCGCCGAACGGCAAGACTTACGAACTGCTCGCGAGCATCGACTTCGAGGACGAGGACTGGCGTTCCGCCTACAGCAACTTCATGCAGGCGCTCGATGCCGGTGGCCTGGACGACAGGGAGTACGCCTACCTGCTCGCCGGCATCAGCGCGATGCGGGCCGGCATGGACAGCCAGGCCAGGGCGGCACTCGAGAAGGCCAAGACCAGCAAGACGTATCGCGACCAGGCGCTCGCCATGTTGAGGAAGCTCAACGAGTCCTGATACCGTTCCGGCATCGTGAACACGGTGCTCTTCACGGCGCTCGCCATGCTGGCCTTCGCCGCCAATTCGCTGCTGTGCCGGCTTGCGCTCGGCGCGGGCACCATCGATGCGGCAGGCTTCACCGGTATCCGCGTCGCGTCCGGTGCATTGTTGCTCGCTCTCATCGTCATCCCTCGCTGGCGACACGGAGGCGTCCCGCGGGTCGACTGGCGGGCCGTCACGATGCTGTTCGCCTACATGATCCTGTTCTCCTTCGCCTACCTTTCCCTCGGCGCCGGGACCGGCGCGCTCATCCTGTTCGGCGCGGTGCAGCTGACCATGTTCGGCTTCGCGCTGCGCAGCGGAGAGGCGTTCGCGCGCCTGTCCTGGGCCGGGCTGGCGCTGGCCATCGGCGGCCTCGTCTATCTCGTCTCGCCCGGCGTCACGGCGCCCGATCCCGTCGGCGCGTCGTTAATGGGCCTGGCCGGCGTCGCCTGGGGCAGCTATTCCCTGCTCGGCCGGAGCGCGGCCGATCCGATGCAGGTCACGGCCCTGAACTTCATCTGTGCACTGCCGCTCGCGGGCGTCACGGTCCTCCTGTCCCGGCACGGCCTGCACGTCACTCCGCAGGGAGCCGTGCTGGCCGCCGCCTCCGGCGCGGTCGCGTCCGGACTGGGTTATTTTTTGTGGTACGCCGCGCTGCGCGGACTGGCCGCGACCCAGGCGGCCACCGTCCAGCTCTGCGTCCCGGTCATCGCGGCGTTCGGCGGGGTGCTGCTGCTCGGCGAGACCGTCACGCCGCGCCTCATCCTCGCGTCGATCGCCACGCTCGGCGGCATCGCGCTCGTACTGTCACAGAAGCACACCCGTCGCGCCCGATCGCATCGGGAGTGACGGTTGCGATCAGATTTTGCAGGGTTTGCCCTGCAGGTAGGTCGCGGCGATGTTGCGGTCGTCGCTCAGGAAGATCAACGAAAACAGCGTTTCGTCGATCGACTTTGCGGAACGGGTCCGACGCGCGGTGAGCGCCGTGCCGGCGCAGTCGATGACGATGAAATCGGCCTCCTTGCCGACGTCGAAATTCCCGATCACGGCATCGAGCCCGAGCGCGCGAGCCGCGCCGAGCGTCGCCAGATAGATCGCACGCGCCGCCGGCAGCGTCTGCGACTGCAGGTGCAGGACCTTGTACGCCTCGCTCATCGTTTTCAGCAGCGAGAGGCTCGTGCCGGCACCGACGTCGGTCGCGAGGCCGACCGGGACGCCGGCATCCGTCATCGCCTCGAGATCGAACAGTCCGCTGCCGAGGAACAGGTTGGACGTCGGGCAGAACGCGCCGGCACCGCCTTTTTTCGCGAGCAGCGCGCGGTCCGCAGCGCCGAGATGCAGGCAATGCGCAAACACGGAGCGCTCGCGCAGCAGGCCGAAATGATCGTAGACGTCGAGATAACTGCGGCTCCACGGGAACTGTCGTGCGATGGCTGCCACCTCCTCGGCGTTCTCCGCGAGATGCGTATGCACCCAGGTGTCCGGGAATTCCGCCGCCAGCCGACCCGCCGCGGCCAGCTGCGCCTCGCTCGAGGTCAGCGCGAAGCGCGGCGTGATCGCGTAGCCGAGCCGTGCCTTGCCGTGCCAGCGTTCGATCAACTCGCGGCTGTCGGCGTAAGCGGAGTCGGCGTCGTCCCGCAGTGCGTCGGGACACTCGCGGTCCATCAGCACCTTGCCGGCGACCAGGCGCATGCCGCGCGCCTCGGCGGCCTGGAAGATCGCATCGACGGATTCCGGGAACACCGTCGCGAAGACGAGCGCCGTGGTGGTGCCGTTGCGCAGCAGCTCGTCGACGAAGGCCCGGGCCACTTCGCGGCCGTGGGCCCGGTCCGCAAACCGGGCTTCGGCCGGATACGCATAGCGGTTCAGCCAGTCCAGCAGGCGCTCGCCGTAGGACGCGATGATGTCGAGCTGCGCGTAGTGCACGTGGCAGTCGATGAGCCCGGGCAGGACGAGCTTGCCGTCGAGATCCTCCACGACCGTGCCGACCCGCATCGCCGGCAGCAATTCGCGAGCCGGGCCGAATGCCGCGATGGTGCCGTCCTCGACGACCAGCAGTCCGTCCTCGATATACTCGACAGCCGCCGCATCCGCCGCCGGTCCGGGATCGTCGAGACAATGGAAGAAAGACGACCGGAATGCCCTGCGCATCGTTATTCGCCCAGCAACAGCACGGCTTCGTCGAGCCAGTGTTCGTCGCAATTCGGTCCGTCGACGGCGCGCTCGACGATCAGGTACTCCTGGCCGACGTCGAACGCGATCAACGGCATGTGCCAGGTGCCGCGACGATAGTTGATCCCCTGGCGGCCGTTGCTGACGAAGGCCCTCAGGTCCGCGGCCTCGACGTCGGCTGCCGGCGGCGCGACGACGACGATCAGCCTGCACGGGGTCAGGGGGATGAACGCCTGGCTGCCACGCGGGTGCCGTTCGACCATCTCGACCCGGTACGGCAGCGCCGTCGCGACACGGCAGCGCGCGATGCTGAGCGAGGCGATTCCCGACTCCGGCAAGTCGATACGCGACAGGTCGTCGAAACGCTCGAAACGGCCATGGTTCATCGCCGCCCGGTGTTCCGGATCCACCGCCACGACGTCGCCGTAGGGTGCGAAGCGTTCCCGCGTCAGCGGTTCGGGCCGGAGTTCGATCGTCATGTGTCGCGCCCGATCCGGCCGAACAAGCGCAATCGGCTCACGCCGCCGTCCGGGTAGATCGACAGGCGCGCGTGAGTCACCGGCCCGATGCCGGCCAGCGCGGTGTCCAGGACGTGCCGCTGATCCGCCTCGAGCTTCGCGGCAGACAGCAGGGTCTGCCACGCGGCGTCCGGCGCCAGCGCCTCGGCCGCGTTCGCGAATCGGCCCGCCTCGATCGACGCCCGAGCCGGGTAATTGCCCTTGAAATGGGCGGTGTCGATCTCGACCCGCTCGATCGTCCCGCGCTGGCCGAGCGCCAGGATCACCCAGTCGTTGCCCGGGCCCCGGCGCCGCGCGGTTTCCCAACCGTCGCCCATGTTGACGCCGCGGCCGGCGAGATTCAGGTTGTGCATGCTGCCGTAGTGCTCGTCACTGCACGCGAGCGCCCGGCCGCCGTTCTCGACGGCGACCAGATCGATGACACCGTCGATGCCGCTGAAATCCGGCCGGATCTCGCCGAACACGCGCAATCGTGCGATGCCGCCGTCGGGATAGATATTGAGGCGTACGTGCGTGCAGCGCTCGCCCGATTCGACGCTCAGATAGTGGTGTGCGTCGCCCGTGAGTTGTGTCTTCGGCAGGAGCTCGCGCCAGCCGGCCTCCGGCACGTCCTCGTCGCTGACGCACGCATCGATCGAGGCCTCGGGCGGGAAGTTGCCGGTGAAGTGACGGGTGTCGATATCGAAGCCATGGATCACGCCGGGGATGCCGAGCCGCAACACGCAGAAATCGTGTCCCGGCACGCGCCGTCGGCGCGTCTCCCAGCCGTCCATCCACTTGCCGTGGTCGTCGTAGCGATCGGCGACGAACACCGGTTCGTGCTCGTCGATCAGGCGTTCCCTGGCGCCGAAAAATTCGTCGTTCGCGAAGGTGACGCGCGTGCCCAGTCGCGGCCGCTCGAGCCGGATCCACTCGGCGCCGGGATCGTTGCGCCTCGTCATCGGCCATCTCGCGCCAGCAGGCGCTGACGGGCGATCTCGTGGATCTCGGTGAGCGCTGCCTCGAATTCGGCGTCGGCATCGTTCGCAAGCCGCGCTTCGAATGCCGCCAGGATTTCCTTGACGCTCGAACCGCGCACGGCCATGACGAACGGGAAGCCGAACTTCTCGCGGTAGGCCCGGTTGAGCGTCGTGAAGCGCGCGTATTGTTCCGGGGAACAGCGATCCAGGCCCGCGCTCGCCTGCTCGCTCGCCGAATCGGCCGTGAGTCCGCCGCCGATGCGCGCCCTGCCGGCGAGGTCCGGGTGTGCGCGGATCAGTGCGAGCTTGCGCTCGTCCGATGCATCGTCGACGCACGCGGCCATGACTTCGGCGATCCGCTCGGGATCGTCGCAATCCGCCAGCTCCGGCGCCGCGCGCTTCGCGACCCAGGCGGAGCGTTCGTAGATGCCGCCATAGCGGGCGACGAATTCGGCTTGCGATGCGGCGTTCATGACGGCGCCGGGAAATGCTCACGCCAGTGCCCGGCGATGTCGATGCGCCGCGCGATCCACACGTCGTCGTGGCCGAGCGCATACTCGAGGAACCGCGCGAGCGCGGCTGCCCGACCGGGCCGGCCGGCGAGGCGGCAATGCAGGCCCACGGACATCATCCGCGACCCCTCCCGGTACAGCACGTCGAACGCGTCCTTCAGGTAGTCGAAGAACTGTTGCCCCGAGTTGAAGCCCTGCGCGGTCGCGAAGCGCATGTCGTTCGCATCCAGCGTGTACGGCACTATCAATTGCGGCGCAGAGTGAGTGCAGTCCCAATACGGCAGGTCGTCGGCGTAACTGTCGGCGTTGTACAGGAACCCGCCCTCCTCGGCGACCAGGCGATGGCTGCGCGGACTGCAGCGCCCGAGGTACCAGCCCAGCGGCCGGCTGCCGGTCACGCGGGTGTGGACGTCGATCGCCCTGGCGAGGTGCGCACGTTCGGTCGCTTCGTCGATGCGCTGGTAGTCGATCCAGCGGTAACCGTGGCTCGCGATCTCCCAGTCGGAGTCGATCATCGCCGCGACGGCCTCCGGGTTGCGCTCCAGTGCCATCGCGACGCCGAACACCGTCACGGGTGTTTCGAACTCGCCGAACATCCGGTGCAGGCGCCAGAAGCCGGCGCGGGAGCCGTATTCGTACAGGGATTCCATGTTCATGTGGCGCTCGCCGGCGATCGGCAGCGCACCGACGATGTCGGACAGGAAAGCCTCGGACGCGGCGTCGCCGTGCAGGACGCAGTTCTCCGCGCCCTCCTCGTAGTTGACGACGAACTGCAGCGCGATGCGTGCGCCGTCCGGCCACTGCGGATCCGGCGGCCGGGCGCCGTAGCCCGCGAGATCCCGCGGATACCCTTCCTGCATCACTGTTCCCCGATCGATCGATACCAGCGATCGATGAGTTCACGCTCGGCGTCGGTCATGCCCGTCAGATTACCGATCGGCATGATCCGCGTCACGACGACCTGCTGGTGGATGCGGTCCGCCGCCGCACGGATCTGGGCATCCGTTTGCAGAACGACGCCTGCCGGCGCCGCCGGGAACGCCGCGACGGTCGGCGTCTCCGAATGGCAGCCCGTGCAGCGCCGGTGCACCACGTCGCGGAC